>JANNMS010000211.1:0-36725 GCA_031398055.1 Saprospirales bacterium
AGGAAAATTCAATTGAGGTGCGTAGCACCGGAATATTTCGGTGCTACGCACCTCTGGGAAAATCTTATTCCGATGGTTACAAATATTTAGCGGCTCTGCCGCATTTTCCAAACACCCGAAAAATTCATTTTGACTACTTAACCACGATGAAACCCGAATAATCACTACCAATTTTTCGTGCGGTGCCGACGGGATTCGAACCCGTCTCGCCTGAGGCGAGACGACAGACCATTGCCCAACCGTTGTGCTACAACACCTTAAATTTTTTTGAAAAAATTGAAACCTCCTGTGCCAGAAAAATCTGCACGGAACAAACAATTTTGAAATCCCAGCGGATTGGAAAATTTCAGGAAAAGAAAAATGGAAAATTTCACTTTGCCCATTTCGGCTGCCGGTCATCGCCGCGCCGAAATCAATAGGCAAGGCAATTAGCAGGAAAGATTTTCAGCGAGTCGGCGATGTAAAAAACCGCCACGCTTCTCGGTACGCCGCTGCCAATCAAGTTGACTGCCATCGCATCCGAACCAGAAATTCTTCGCCCCTGGATTTTGGAAAAAATTGGATGTGCGTACCATTTTTGAGTTTTTTAAAATTTTTTGTAGAGCAATTTCAAACCTAAACTTGGCTTTTCCGAATTGAGTTCCCGCCGTTGAAAAATTTTTCATTTTAATTTTTGTCAATGAAAAAAATCAAAAACTGTGGTTGGGAAAGTAGCGCGGCAGAATTAAGTTTCAAAAACCTGAATTGCTGCCCTTGTTTGACGCTGCAAATTTGGGGCGGCAAAAATCCACTTGTCAAGCCCGTTTTTGAAAAACACTGCGCCGTTAACATTTTCGATAAATAGCGGTGCGACGGCCAATTTTTGGACAAATTTTTTTCAAAAATTTACTTTTGGGCTTTCAAAATCACTGTGTCGCCGGGCAGCGTCGGCACAAAATACCCGCCCGTGTCGATCCGAGTTTTGGGAAATTTTGATTTCAAAAAATCCCAATCCGAGGTGCCGACGACGCGGGTTTTGAACAAAAAAAGTTCTTGCAAATTGGGCAAATCGGCCAGCGGAGCCAGCCCTGCCGCCGAAATTTGAGTCCCGGAAAGATTGAGCAGCCGCAGGTTTTTCAAATTTTTTAAATGAAAAATTCCGCCGTCGGTGATTTTCGTGTTGTCCAAATGCAATCGGGAAAGGTTTTTTAGTTTTCCCAAAACCGCCGCCGTCGAATCGCCGACCGCCGCGCCCGACAATTTCAGCCAAACAATTTGCGGCGCAATTTTTTCCAAAACCACCGCTGTCGAATCCGAGAAATTGGCCGCGTTCACTGCGTTCACCGATAAAAACGGGCTGCCCGCAGCCACCGGCAAAACCACCAAACCCAATTTTTTGAGCAAAAAAATGTCTGACGTTTTGGCAGGTTCGACCAGATTTTCGGGCAAATCATCGGCCGGGGAAAGCCCTTTTTCCTGCGGCGTTGCCGCCGTGAATTCATTTTTTTCTTCCAAAAAATAGCCTGCACCGTGCGTCATCGAAGTTCCGAGGTGCAAAGTTGGGAGGGCAAAAAGCAAAATCAGCCCTGAAAAAATGGCCATGCCCCGCGCCGCGACCGACATTTTTTTTGAAAAAAAAGCTGCCGCCGCCGCCAAAAATGCCGTGCCGGTGCCCAGCCAACGGTGCCAAAAAAGGGCAGGTTCGCCAGCATTTTCAGTCGCCAAAAACCAGCCGGTTGCGCAAGCCAACACCGCCGAGGCCGCTCCGAAAATCCAAATCGCCGGCAAAACCGGGCGCAAAAATTCGAATTTTTCGCCGCGAAAAAACAAAGTCAGCACCGCGGCCAGCAGCAAAATTGCCACCGGAAAATGCACGAAAAGCGGGTGCAGCCGACCAAAAAAAGAGGTAAAATCCAAAATTTAGAAGACTTTTTTTTTGATTTTAAAATTTGACTACCAGTCGCGCCGCCGAAGTTTTTCCATCCGAAACGCGCACGAAAAATGAATTTTGAACAGGCAAATTTTCAATTTCAAAAACTTGATTTTGGGCCGTTTTTTCCTTTTCAAGAACTTGCAAAACCCGCCCGTCGAGACTCAAAATTTCAATTTTCACCGTCCCGAAAAAATCGTTTTCCAGAAAAATTTGGAGCGGCTGGTTTTCAGAAATTGGGTTTGGGGAGATTTGAAATGCCAATTTTTCCAAAATATCCCCAGTCGTCAACGAACAATTTCCAAGGATTTCGCCTGCCGAATTGCAGCCCGGAAAATTGCCCAAAATGAAGGTCGAGTCGCCCGGCGCGGTCAAATGTTCGCAGATAGACTGCACGTTGCAAATCGCCAACTCGGGGTTGTTTTTCAAAAACAGGTTGTTGATTTTCAACGGGTGGTCGAGCGCGGAAAGGTCGTTCAATTTTGGGTTGTCGGTGAGGTGCAAAGACCCCCACGGATAAGTTGGAAAGGAAAATTCTTTGAAATTTTCCAGCCCGTCGAGACTTTCAAGTTGTTGATTTTCATAGAGATAGATGGCGTAGCCACTTTCCAGGGCTTCCAAACCTTTCAAGTTTTTGAGCGAATCGCAGCCCGAAATATTGGGTGAGGTGTACCTCAAATTTTTGACGCCCGACAAACTTTTCAGCCTTTTCATGCTGCCGAGGGCGAGGTGAATGCCCACGGAATCCAATTTTTCGAGGCCGGTCAAATCTTGGATTTGAGTTCCCGAAACTTGGAGGTTTTGACCCACAAACCGCAGGTTTTCCAGCCCGTGAAGCGACTCGAAATTTCCATAACTTATTTGAATATAGCCATCAACGCGCTCCAACTTTTCAAAACCCTGAAAATTTTTGATTTTCGGTTGTGAGTTGCCGGAAATTCCCAACCCGAAACCAATCCGATGCAGGTTTCCCAGCCCCTCGAACGATTCCAATTTGGGGTTTTTGTCAAACGTGAAGTGGCCGCCCACCAGTTTCAGGCTGTCCAGCCCGTGCAGGTTTTTCAGGTTGGTATCGTGAATCCAGAGGTTTCCGCCGATACTTTCGAGGCCAATCAGTCCATCCAAATTGTTGACGGTCGCCCCGTTTATGCCGACCGGCCCGGCGATAATTTTGCAGCCGGGGTAATCGAACGGGAAACTGTCCACCCGTTTTTGTTCGTAAAAATTCATCTGTCCGGGGCATTGCGCTGCTGCGTTTTGGGCAAAAAAAGCCGCTAAAAAGAACTGAAAAAAGGCGTTTTTGAAAAAAAAGTCCATGTGAAATTGTTTTTTTTGATTGTTAAAATTCGAAAACCAGCCGCGCAGCCGAAGTTTTCCCATCCGAAACGCGGACGATAAACGGGGCAGCCAATCCAGTCATCGGATGACTCAAAGTCATCCGATGACTTGTTTTTTCTTCAAAAAACGAATTCAAAACGCGCCCGTCGAGGCTCAAAATTTCAAATTTCACCGTCCCGAAAAAATCATTTTCCAAAGAAATTTGCAGCAGCTCGCCGTCCGAAATTGGATTAGGAGTAACTTGAAAACCAACCAGTTGCGAAAAATCGGCAGCCGAAACCGTACACGAATTTTGAACCTCCGCCACCGAATTGCAGTCCGTCAAATTGTCAACAATCTCGGTTTTTGCAGGGTCGAAATTTTTCAAATAATTGCAAATCGCTTCGACCGCGCAGACGTTCAATTTTGGGTTTTCCCAAATTTCCAAAGCAGGAATCGAAACCGCGTGGTCAAGTGCGGAAAGGTCATTGAGCAAGGGATTTCTTGCAATTTGAAGCATGGAAAACGTATCGCCCGCGATGGTTTTCAGGTTTTGCAGGCCATCCAAACTTTTCAAATTCGGGTTTTCAGCCAGCGAAATTGAGTAGGCTGATTCCAAATTTTCCAAACCTTTCAAATTTTCGAGTGCGGCGCAATTGTATGTCCAAATGCCCGCCGATTTCAAGTTTTCAAGCCCCTCAAAATTTTTCACGCTAGCCATTTGCCAGAGCAAAAAATCCCTGCCGACGGTGTCCAGATTTTCCACGCCTGTCAGATTTTTCAAGGTCGCAGCCGTGTCGGAAAACCAAATGTCGCGCCCGATTTTTTGCAAACCGCCCAGCCCGGCGAGCGATTCGAGTTCGGGGCTGTTGAAAAAAAGCACGTTCAAATCTCGCCCGACCAGCCGCAACGAATCCAAACCGACCAAGTTTTTGAGCCGCGCCCGAAAAATATTTACGTCACCGCGCACCTCCAAAATTTGCCGAAAACCGAGCAGGTTTTCGATGCTCGGAACGCCCGCGCCGGGCAACAATTCTTCCAAAATCAAATCGCCCGCCAGCACCCGGCAACCCGGAAATTTGATGGGAAACGAATCAATTTCGCTTTGTTTGTGGTAAAAAACCGACACCGGGCAGGGCAGCGCGACCGACGAACAAGTGCCCGGATTGTCAAAAACGAACTGCTCGACGAACCCAAAATTGCCAAAATCTTGGAGCGATAAAACCAGTTTTCCGTCGGCTGCGGCACTGCCCGGCAGCAACTCGAAGTAGGTTTCCTGTCCATATTTTCCGATGCCGGCAAAAGTTGTGGTGTCGAGGACAAAACCAAAATTCGAGGAAACGAGGTAATTTGAAGATGGCTGAACGGGGTTGTAAATTTTTGGCGTGAGCCAAAAAATCAGTTTGTCGTCGGTCGGCTCGTCGGGCGTGCCGTTGTCGTGGCAAGAAATTTTGATATTTGAAATCAAAATCACAGCCGGAGCGGCAGCCGAGCAGGGGTTGTTGGCAGCGAAACTGACGACCAAAAACGTGTCCTGAAAAAGCAAATCCTTGATTTTGAAATTTTTGGCAGCACCGTCCGCGCTGCCCGGCGGCAGTGAAAACACAATGTTTTTGTCGTAAAAAAAAGTGTCCACCACCGCGCCCGTCGAAAAATCGGAGAGGATAAATTGGGTGGAACTGTTGTCGAAACCCTTGATTTTCAACGAGATAGTCAAAATGTCGTCGGTTGCGACGGCGGGCGTTTGGTTGTCGGAACAAGTCATGGATTTTTCGATGACCGAAAACGGGACGACGGGCGCGGGGGTCAAATTGGCCAGCCACGAGATTTGGTTGTAGCCGTTCAGGTTGCCGAGCGCGTCGGTTCGATTGCCAAAAACGATGTCCAGCCTGCCGTCGCCGTCCACGTCGTGCGGTGCGACGCCGAAAAAATCGCCGAAGTCGGGACCATCGTAAATCGTTGAGGCTGCCGAAAATGTGCTGTTTCCCAGCCCTCGGACGAGCAAAAAGCGATTCCAATAGTTGTCGCTGACCACCACATCCGGGAGCCCGTCGAGCGTCGCGTCGAACACCGTGAAAAATGGCGTGGCGTACGAACCCTGGTGCGACATCGTGGCCAAAACTTTTTCCTCCGAAAAACCCGCCGCGCCGAGATTCCGGTACCAAGCCACCGTTGTCAAAGTCGTCGTTTTGTCGGAAAACAAATAATCGAGCCGCCCGTCGCCATCGAGGTCAAAAAGCATGGACTGGTTCACGGCAATTGGGTTGGGCAAACTGCTGGAAAACAAGGCTTTCCACTGAAAATTGCCGCCGCCGAGGTTTTCGTAAAGCCGCGAATCGTTGCCGTTGAAAAAGGTCAAAAAGAGGTCGGGCAGCCCGTCGCCGTTCGGGTCGAGCACCGCCGCGCCGGAGCAAAATTGGATGTCGGTTTCAATCAAATGGTCTGTAAAATTGCCTTTTCCATCATTTTCAAACCAATAAAAACGAGCGTTCACCGACACGGCGTCCGTGCCGTTGCAGGCAAAAAGGTCGAGGTCGCCGTCGTTGTCGAGGTCGCCGCCGCCGACCTGTTTGCAGGACGTGACCAATCCGGGAATCAGTTTTGCAGGCGAAAAATTGTTGTTTCCCAAGTTTTTTTGCCAAGCGACGGAGTCGCCGAGCGGTCGCGCCAAATCTTTCAGGCCGTCGCCGTCGAGGTCGCCGCGAAACGGTTTTTTAAAAGCCGTGACCGCCGAGCGTCGTTTTTCGGCATAATTGCCGCCGCCGAGATTTTCCAACAATTCGCCGACGGCAAAAATGTCCATGTCGCCGTCGTTTTCGAGGTCGGCGATTTCGATTTCTTTGGGCAGCGCGAGCAGGCGGTTGAAACTTTTTGCCGACGAAAAACTGCCCGGCGCGAGGTTCTGCTGCCAAGCCTGCGAAATCGTCCCGACGCTGGTCAAAAGGTCGGGCTGCGCGTCGCCGTTGAGGTCAACGATTTGGGCGAGGGAGTGGGTAATCAAAGAATTGTTGTGGTTTTTGGGCGCGGTGTCGAACAGCCCGGTCGCCGCATCGAAGGCAAAATATTTTGCCCGTTTTGAACTGGTCGTGCCGATTGCGCCGGCAAAAATGTCCTTGTCGCCGTCGGCATCGAGTTCGCCGAGAGCGAGCGCGCCGCCCTGATTTTGGGTCGAAATCGTTTGCCGGAGTGTAAAATTTCCCGTCGAATCGAACTCGTACCAAACGATTGACGCGCCGATGGCAGCAATCACATCCATTTTTCCGTCGGCGTTGAAATCTTCGGCGATTGCCCGGTTTGCCGTCCCCGCAGAAATTTGGGTTGCCGAAAACGTACTGTTTCCCAAATTTTTATAAAAATAAAAACCGCCCGTCTGCTGCGCGATGAAGTCTTGTTTTCCATCCAAATTGAGGTCAGCGGCAGTGAATGCGAAGAAATTTGAGACGCTCGCCAGCGTGACGTTCGCGGCAAATTTTTCATTTCCGAGATTTCGCTGCCAGTAAATTTTGGCATTGTCGGAAGAATGGATGGCATCGGGCAAATTGTCGCCGTTCACGTCGAGCAGGATTTGCAGGTTCGCCGCAAAAACAGTGACTGCGGGCGCAAAATTGCCGCCGCCGAGATTTTTCCGCCAAAAACGCCCGGCAACCAAATCGGGCAGCCCGTCGGCGTTCAAATCCGTGAAAAAGGTCTGGTAATTTCCGCCAGAATTCGTGATGGCGAGCGGCATCAGTTCATGGTCGTTCGAAAAATTGGCTTTTCCGTCCACGTTTTCGTACCAAATCAGGCTGTAATTGTGGGTGCAAAGTACGTCGGGGTCGCCGTCGGCATCGAGGTCGGCGGCTTGCATTTGGATTTGGTTGGAGTTCGTGCTGCGGGTCAAAACTTGTGGGGTGGTGCCGAACTGGGCGTTTATATTTTGCAAAAATAGGAGAAAAAATAGGGTTGGAAAAGTCTTTTTCATTTTTGTAAAGTATTGATTTTTAGGTTTTTAGAATTTCAAAACGAGGCGTGATGCCGAAGTTTTTCTGATTTTTTGATTTCACGTCGCCTGCATCACCAGAGCCACCTGCTCAAATTTTCGCGCCAGCAAATCTTCGTTTTTTATCAAAAAATAAATAGACGGGTCGCCGATTTGGTCTTGGAGTTGGCCTGCGGGAAATTCAAAAAGCAACCGCCACGACCGTGCCCCACGATAAATTTCCGCCCTTTTCGATTCGTAATTTGGCCTTGACCAAATTCCATCCAAAACTCGAATCATTTCAACCTCAACACCGACATCGCCCTGCACGCAACGCGGCCAACCAAGCAGTTTTGCACCATCGGCAAACAAGCCATCCACGCCACAGATTTTGTTTAAAAAATCGCGGTAAACCTCTTTTTCTGGCAATTCCGCGGTTTCAAAAAGTTCAGTCCAGCGGTCGTCGGGCAGGTCGAAAAACGGCTTGAAAACCAGTTCGACGGGCTTGTAATTTTGGTTGATTTGCAAATCATCCGGAAAATCAGCGAGGCAAAAATCTACTGTTTTTTCAAAAAATAACACTCGATTGCGGTCGGGTTGCATCGGCCAACCGTTCTCGCTGTCGTTCAAATCGAGGAAAAAAGCGAGTTGGCCGGACGGCGGGAGTTCCTCGTTTTTGGGAATTTCGGACAAATTAATTTGTGCAACGAAAGCCAGCGCAACGCCATTTTTGGTTCGCGGCCAGTCAAAATTTTTGGGCAAAAATGGCTTTCCAAAAAATCGGCTCGCCGCCTGACGAGATTCGATTTCGTGTTTTTCGAGGTGTTTTGGATTGAAAAATTGCTCCGAAACGAGTGCGCGGCGCGTGTTTTTTTCGAAAATTGAAAAAAGTTGCGCCCGTCCGTTTTGAACTTTTTCGCGCTGCTTTTGCCAAAGTTTTAGAACCTCCGCCCGTTTTTTTGCGGTCGAACCTGAAAAAACAGGCTCGTGTTCGGGCGTTTTGGTCGCTGATTTGAAAATCATTTCGTGCCATTCCAGCGAATTTTGGAATTCGTCGGCGGTTTTCAATTTTGGGATTTCATAAAAATTCATGTTGGAAATATTTTTTTGCCGTTGTTGGCGTCCTCGCCAACAACTTGTTTTCTCAAAACGACTCCCAAAAAGCTGTGGGCGAGGACGCCAACAACGGCTTTAGTTTAGTCATCCAATATCTAATTATCGCAATATCCCAAAACCTATTTCCCATACCGCTCCCGCAAAATTTTCATCATGTAAACATTTATATCCCATTGATTTGCAACGGGTTGGAGGGTGTACGGCAGCGCGGGCAAATAATGCGGCGGCCCAAATTCGGTCAAAAAAGTGAGGTATTTTGCCCCGGCGGTCAACCGATTTTCGACAATTTTGTCCCACCATTCGAAGTGTTTTTTCACGGCAAATTCCCACTCCGGCGCGCGCGGGTCATTGACTTGCGGGCCTTCGGAATGGCCAATCCGGGCGTGGATGTGGTCGGTTCGCTGCAAGGCCATTTCCAAAGTTTCTTCGTAGCCTTCGAGCAAACTTTCGTGCACACAGCACCAGTGCGAAAGGTCGGCGGTGAGCCGCAGGCCGGGCAATTTGTCCATCAAAACACGGGTCGAATTGGCCGAAAAAGCGCAACGCCCGCGGTGCGTTTCGCAAAAAACGGGGACGCCAGTTTTTGCCGCGACGGACAGGCCAAATTCGCACAATTGCAAATTTTGTTCGAGCGAAAAATAGTCGCGCCCGACGTGCGTGTTGATGTACAAGGGTTTTTGGGCGGCGGCCAAATTGACGGCAGATTCAAGGGAAAATTTGTGCTCCGCAAAATTGGCCGACCAACCGCCGAAAAGGAAACCGATTTCCAATCCGTGCTTTTCGACGGCTTTCAAAAGTGCTGCCAATTCGTCAGGTTTGGTGGGCATCCAAATTTCCAAACCATCGTACCCGGCGGCTTTTGCTTTGGCTGCGAACTCGTCGTAAGTGCCTGAAAACCCCCAGTTTGTGGCCAAGATTTTCAGCGGGATTTTGGCCGAATTTTTTCCAGCAAGGTTTGGCGCGGGTATTCCGGCAGCGATTTTTTCAAGGCCAGCCAGCATCGTGGACGCGGCGGCAACCGTAGATTTTTTCATAAAAGAGCGGCGAGATGGATTCATTTTTAAACTTTAAATTTTGATTTGGTCGTGGCTTTGTTCCTTTGCCACTGTTTTTGAACTTGCAAATCAACATGAATTTCACTTCTTTTTTTAAAAAATTCGTCCTGCGCGGGCTGCTTTTTTTGGGGCTGTATTTGGCCGGAATCATGCTGCACGGTTGGCTGAACGATTGGCAACCGAGCGGGATTTCTGAAATTTTGGCTTCTCCAAAATCTGAAAAAACGGAGATTTCGGACTCGATTTTGACTTTCGTCTGTTGGAATGTTGGCTATGGCGGACTCGGCGCGGAGGCCGATTTATTTTTGGACGACGAGGGAAAATGGTTGGCGACGCGCAGCATGGTTCGCCCGCCGCAGACTTTGATTGAAAAATTTGTGGGAGGCGCAGTTGATTTTTTAAAAAATGAAAACGCGGATTTTTTTCTTTTGCAAGAAGTAGATGTTGAATCGAAGCGAAGTTACGATATTCATCAATTGGAAAAATATGGCGAAGTTTTGCCCAAATTTTCAATGAACTACGCTGCCAATTTCCGCTGCCCGCGCGTCCCGATCCCCGTTTTTCAGCCCTGGAAATCGTATGGAAAAGTGGAATCGGGCATCGCTACTTTTTCAAAATTTCAGCCGAAAATTTCGGAACGGCACCAACTTCCCGGAAAATATCCGATGCCCGACCGGCTGTTCCAGTTGGATCGGTGCCTTTTGGTGCAGCGTTTTTCGACAAAATTTGGGGCGGATTTGGTGGTCGTCAATTTGCACAACGCGGCGCACGACCCGACCGATGTCATCAAAAAAGAGCAGTTGAAATATTTCACGGCATTTTGTATTTCTGAATTTGAAAAGGGAAATTTCGTGGTCGCGGGGGGCGATTGGAACCAGTGCCCGCCGTATTTTCGGTTCGATAGTTTTATCAAAAACATCGTTTCTGGGCAGAAAAACTCGAATTTGCCGGATGATTTGTTTCCAGAAGATTGGAAATATGGCTACGACCCGACCGTGCCGACGAACCGAAAAGCCGCCGACCCGTACCAAAAAGGCGTTACTTTCGAGACGTTGGTTGATTATTTTTTGGTTTCGCCGAACGTGAAAATCAGAAAAGTGAGCGGCGTGAACCAGGGTTTTGCATTTTCTGACCATCAGCCTGTTCGAATTGAAATTGAAATTTTATGAAAAAACTGAACATCATTTTTTGCCTCGCCACTGCCGTTTTTCTTTTTTCAAAATGCGGCGACGACACATTTCCGGAGGGAAAAAGTTTGTACAAAATCCACTGCGAAAATTGCCACATGGAAAATGGCGAAGGCTTGGTCGGCCTGATTCCGCCGCTCGCCGGGGCGGATTTTTTGGACAAAAAATGGCGCGACCTGCCGTGCATTTTGAGAAACGGGCTGGAATCAGAAATCACGGTGAACGGAAAAATTTACCAGGAAAAAATGCCAGCAATGCCGCTGCTGACCGAATTCGAAATGACGAATATTTTGAATTACATCGGTCGGACGTGGGGCAATAATTTGACGGTTTGGACGGTCGAGGAGGTGCGGGCGAATTTGGAAAGGTGCAAAACGGTGTTCCTGCCGGGCGAAAAACCACTTTATTGAATTTTGAAAATGGGGGCGGAATTTTGATACATATAAATGGTGTCGTTTCCGAGTTGGAATTTTTCCACCAAAACTGCATTTTCGGGCAATTTTGACGCGGCCACGCCTGCCAACAAATCGCTGTCATTTTGCAAAATCCGGATTTCGTCCCACTCGTTTTTTTCGAGAAATTGGTGGTGGATATTTGCCCCGCCCTCGACCAGCAAGATTTGTTTTTTTGCCAAAAAAAGTTCTTGTAAAAGTTTGGGAATCAACTGTTTGCCGTGAACGGTGGGCAGAAATTTTGTGTTTTTCCAGTCGCCGATTTTGGGTTTTCCGAGAATCCAAGTTTCCTTTTTGTCATCGAGAAGGGCGTGGTGAAAATCCATTTTTCCGCGCACGTCGAGGCCAATTCGCAGTGGGTTTTTTCCAAAAAACAACCGATTGTCGAGGCGCGGGTTGTCGTTAAAAATAGTGCCCGTTCCCACAAAAATCGCGTCGGATTCTGAACGCCAGCGATGCACCAATCTCAATGTATTTTTTTCTGAAATGCCAATTTTTTCGCCCGTTTTTCCGATGAAATTGTCGCGAGTTTGCGCCCATTTTAGGATGACGTATGGTTTTTTTTCGGTTATCCATTTGAAAAATGGGCGGTTCAAATCTTGCCCTTCTTTTTCCAAAATTCCAGTGATGACTTCGATGCCAGCGGCGCGCATTTTTTGGATGCTTTTTCCGGCGGTGAGCGGGTTTGGGTCGGTATTTGAAATGACGACGCGGGCGATTTTTTGTTCCAAAACGAGGTCCACGCAGGGCGGTGTTTTTCCAAAATGAAAACATGGTTCGAGGGAACAATACAAAGTTGAACCGGCAATAAGTCGTTGATTTTCAGGCTTTACGGATTTAACGGCGTTGACTTCGGCGTGTGCTTCGCCGTATTTTTTGTGCCAACCTTCGCCGATTATTTTTCCATTTTCGGAGACCAAAACTGCGCCCACCATTGGGTTTGGTGAGACGGAACCTGCGCCAATTTTGGCGAGTTGAAAACAGCGATTTAGGAATGAGGAATAAGGAATGAGGGATGAATTTTGTGTCATTTTGGGAGCAGTTCGGCCATTTGTTTTTGCAATTTTTGGGCTTCGGCGCGGGCTGCTTCCGCAAAATTTTCGGTCGAATCGGCGTACAAAATGCTCCGCGAGGAATTGACCAAAAGTCCACAATCTTTCGTCATTCCATGTTTGCAAATCGCTTCGAGGTCGCCGCCCTGCGCCCCGACCCCGGGGACGAGCAGGAAATTTTTTGGGGCAATTTTTCGCACCAATTTGAACGCTTCGGGATGCGTCGCGCCGATGACGAACATCAGGTTTTCGGGCGTTCCCCAATCTTGGGCGCGGCGGAGGACTTTTTCGAAAAGTTGCTCGTCGGTTGCGTCCTGTTTTGCGAGTTGAAAATCCGCGCTGCCCTTGTTTGAAGTGAGCGCGAGGAGGATTGCCCACTTGTTTTTGAACTCCAAAAATGGGCGCACCGAGTCCTCGCCCATGTACGGCGCGATGGTCACGGCGTCGCATTTTAGTTTTTTGAAAAATGCTTCGGCGTACATTTTTGAGGTATTTCCGATGTCGCCGCGTTTTGCGTCGGCGATGATAAAGTGTTGATTACCAATGTGTTTGACGGTTTTTGCGAACGTCCGCCAGCCGCTCGCGCCGAGTGCTTCGTAAAATGCGAGGTTGGGTTTGTAGGCCACTGCGAGGTCGCGGGTGGCGTCAATTATTTGCCGGTTGAACTCGAAAATGGGGTCGCGGTGGGCGAGCAAGTGGGGCGGGATTTTGGAGATTTCGGGGTCGAGGCCGACGCAGAGAAAACTGCGGCGGGCGAGGATTTTTTGGGTGAGATTTTTTTTGTTCATGCTTGGGAATTGGGTTGGCTATTCGATTTCGGCTATTTTTTCATTTAGCCAATCGAAGTTGACAGTTGTAGATTTTTCTTTTTGGAGGTCATCTTTGAATTTTTCAATGACTTTTTTGTCGCCGGGAACGAGGCGCATCAAACGTCTGGTGTATTTTAAGAAGTTGAGATAGAGTTTTCTTTTTTGGGTAGAAAGGTCTTTGTGCCTGTTGAGATAGACTTTGAAAGAGTCAATAACTGAGTCAAGCGTATCAAATTCATCCAAATCAAAGTATGCCATGATTAGCATGGCTTTGCTATTTACATTATAGCCCAAGTCTGCGTATTCAACATTTTTTAAAACATCCAAAACTTTATGAATTTCTCCTTTTTTTCTGTAAAGCCTTGCTAAATTAAATGATACGGTACTTTCTCGTTGGTCATTTGGCAGGTATTGTTTGTAATTTAAAATGAATTTTTCAGCCCATTCAACTTCGTCAATTTGTAAGGCGGCATAAAAGAAATTATTGAAACGCCAAACTTCTATTATTCCATTTATTACAAAAAGATTTTTATCTATGCCAAAACGGATAAGTTCAAAGTACTCTTTGTAAAAAGATTTTTCACCTTTATTTATTCTATTGGTACAGAAATTCATGGCACTTACAATAACATCGAAGACTTCGATGTCGGAAAGAAATCTCCAATTATTCAATAGATTTTCTTTAAGCAAGAAGAAGTTTTCAATATTTTCTGGGTCTTTCATCAAAAGGTAAGTATGATAAAACAAGGATAGTCCCGGATGTTTATCTAATTCGATATTGGCTATTAGTTTTGACAACTCTTCTGAGAAGGTAACTTTATAATCAACATTTATTAATCGTTTGTGGGCAAATACATTACACATCAATTTCAACTTTTCTAGCAAATAGAAAACATCAAGACTGTCTGAGATTTCTTCAAAATTAACCTTTGTTTTATATGCCTGTTGTTTTTCTAAAATTTCATATTCTAAGTTGCTTTTTTTAAACTTAAAATAGTAGTAACGACTGTTTAAATAGGTCTGATTTTCAAGAAAAGTATCAAAACCACTTATCGCAGTTTTATTAAGAGGCTCTATTTTTTTTTCTTTTACATTTTCAGCAAAATGTAGCAATCTATAATACTCTTCATCTTCATCAAGAGGCACTGCAAGATACTTTTCAACCAACCTAAATAAATCAGAGCAGTATTTTCTAAAATTAACATCATTGAAATCATTGCTTTTAAACAAGGTTTTCCAAACCGATTGTTTGTTAAATCCTTCCTTTCCATTTTCATCGGCCACGTTGCACAAAATCTGATAAAGCGAAAGCAAAGTCTCGCTGCTGCTAAAAAACGGGGATTCCAAAAATTTGTGAAACCGCTTGCGGTCGGATTTGTCCATGCTCAAAATCACCTCGTACACTTTGTTGGTGACGAATGACTCTTTTTTTGAATTAACCTTTTTTGGCATATTGTTTGGAAGATTGAATGTGTCTCCTGCCTTCAAAATGTGCCGACACCCAGAAGAAGCGGCACTTTAACGACAAAAAGCGGAAATTTTTGTCCGCCGAAATATTTTTTTAATCCTCAGATGATTCAGATTTAACAAAAGGCCAATGATATAAGACATTGACCTTCAATTCATTAACTTTCCAATCCACTAATCACGCCCATGAATTGCGCTCACAAAAGTAACTCGTCAAAAATTTACGGTATCTGGTATTCCAAATTTTTTCTACTTTTGGACTTCTTTAATACTCGTTCCATGAATGTATTTCATTCTCAACTTCATTTCTTAAAAACGGCTTTGGCCCTCGTGCTGTTGTTGGTGATGTCCAACAGCGGGCAAGGCCAAACGTACAAACCGCTCAACACTTTAACGGCTACGCAAGTGTCCGATACTATTTTGTTTACCGGTTTGCAGGCATTTATTACCAAGAACGCCGCGCACGGAAACGTTTCCGTGAGTGCTATGCCTGGTTCGGTGGGTCGCGTGATTCGTTACACGCCAATTGCCAATTTTATCGGGCTTGATACTTTTGTCATCAAGTTGGAATTCCAAAACGCTTTCCCATTTATCACTTATCAGGCTTACAAAGTGGCGGTTTATCCATCTTGGCTGAACACGCAACCTGATTTTGCGGTATCTGCAAATGGGGGCGTTGTGGTTATTCCTGTTTTAAATAACGACAATACTTCTGCAAGTCCGCTGACGGTATCTGCGATTCCGATTTGCAACCAAGGAACTGCGACGATTGGCCAAAACGGTGAAATTAATTTTACGCCGAATGCAGGTTTTCACGGCATTGCCCACCTGAATTATGTGGTTTGTGATGGCAGCGAAAATTGCAAAACCGAAAATGTGGATATCAGTGTTCCTGTCTCGGCTGCTCCCGGCACGGATACCTTGCAATTTGCCACTGCCAAAAACACCTCGCTGAATATGCCGCTTTCCTATGCTGGTTACAGTGTTTTTCAGTCGCCAGCCAGAGGGACTTTGCAAATGCCCAACCCACATTCATTTATTTACAAACCGACGAAAGACTCGATTGGCCTCGACGTTTTTGTTTTGAGAAATATCACCAATCAGGATACGACTTATTCTTTGGTGAAAATCAATGTCTTGAATACTCCTTCGCCCAACAAGATGGCGATGAACGATTATGTTTTTACGCCCGTCAATCAAGCCATTGTTTTTAACGTTCGGGAAAATGACATTAACGGAACGACTTCCAATTCAATCACGGTGACCGGTATTTTGCCTTTGCCGCCGTATTTTCCGGGCACTTTGGAAGTATCGTATAACAATGTCAACGGTCAATACCGGTTTACGCCCAATCAGAATTTTAAAGGAATTGCCACTTTCAAATATAAAGTTGGCAACAGTTTTCCGGGGGGAAATAATTTGGAAACTGCCGAAGTTTCCATTTTGGTCAATGATTTGGTGCCTGCTGCGGCCACTTTCAATTTGACCACTCCAAAAGAAACGCCCATTGTTTTGAATTACAATATCCCATTTATTGGTTTTGATTTTGGGGTAAATGACCCTGCAAATCATGGTAGTTTGGAAATTCACTATGGTTTAGACACGATTGTTATCAACGGACAAACCATTACAGGATACAATATGCTGGTTTACACGCCTAATGCAGGTTATGTTGGCGCAGATGAAATGGAAATCAATTATTGCATTTCGTCCACCGGGCAATGTCAGATTATAAAAATTGACGTTTCGGTGCTGAATATGAATGGTACTTTTTGTGTGGATGATTGTGTTTGGACGGGTGATGCGAATTACGACGGCGTGGTGAATGCCCGAGATTTGTTGCCGATTGGTTTTTTTATGGGATTGGCTGGAAATGAACGCCCGAACGCTGAATTGGAATGGTACGGACAGTTTGGAGATAATTGGAACAATCCATTTTCTGGTTTTCCAATCAATTTGAAACACGCCGATGCTGATGGCGATGGCCTCGTTGCTTTGTCGGACACGGCGGCTTTGCATCGTTTTTATGGAAATACGCACAACCTTTTCCCGGAAATTCCACCGAGTTTTAAAGGTGACAATGGCCTGCAACCCGGTTTGAAATTGATAAGCCATGACAATGTGGACGAAATTCAGGAAGGCGACCACGTTGAATTGGAAATTTCTTTGGGTACGGCTGCCAAACCAATTGCCAATCTTTATGGATTTGTCTATAAATATCAAATCAACAGCAATTGGGTGATTTCCAATTTGGGCATGGATTTTTATGCTGATTCTTGGTTGGCGGTCAATTCACCCACGATTGGTTTTGAAAAAGCCACCCAATCCAATGTTTTGGAAACTGGATTTACCCGAACCAATGGCCTTGCACATAGTGGTCAAGGCAAAGTGGCAAAATTGGATTTTATTATTGAAGATATTATTGAAGGCGGCAAACCCGGCGAAAACGCCCTGCTCCGCATCCTCGCCACCGGCGGCGAAGGCATGACCGGCGATGGGGAAAGCCTCGAAATTGCCGATGTGTATTTGGATTTGAAAGTACGCACGCCTGGAAAATCCATCGAGGACAACGAACAAGTGGCAGAAAACGACCTGTTTGTTTTTCCAAACCCGACCTCCGATTTGGCGATTTTCCACCTGAACGGAAACAACGAAATCAATGAATTGCGAATTTTCAGCCCGGCTGGCCGCGAAGTTTGGAACTCTGGAAATGTGGTCTGGAAACACGCCGAAGTCAGCGTTTCTGATTTGCCAAATGGGATGTATTTCGCCGTCGCAAATACCTCTGGCGGACGGGTGACCAAGAAATTTCAGGTGATTCGATAATTTTTATACCATAATATATAGGTATGAAAAAACGCCCCGAACTGAAAAGTTTGGGGCGTTTTTTTGTGCCTTTTCAAATTTGACAAACACCTGACCATCGAAAATTGAATACCAAAGTGGCTTCACGGACTTTTACACTTGTAAATTCAGATATTGTGATATTGAGATAGTACGATATTTTCCCAATATCTCAATATCCAAATAACAGGTTATCAAAATTAAAGCCACTTCGATGAAAAAATTTATCCTTCTTTCGCTCACCTTTATTTTTGTTTCCAGCCTTTTTTCCCAAACGATTCAAGAAATTTCAACAGGCGCGGGTTACAAAAAACAGAGTTTTGTCAACCTCGCTGCCGGAACTGAAACCCAAGTCAATGATAATTCTTGGGACATCGCTTTCACGGTTTTTGGTTTGCAGGATGCCGGTATTTTTATCAATGAAAGTTCGGGCAGCAGCATGGGGCAGTCGCTTCCGGGTGTCGAAGCGTTTTGGACTTTGACGGATGATTTTTCCGTCGCACTTGACCCGGCCGATTTGACGGTTGATTTTCGGCTGTTAAATGATGAAAAATCATGGAATTACGGCGCATTCAATGCCGACCGCGACCCGACCAGCCCATTTGATTATGGTTGGGGGAAGTACAATCCGGCGACCAATTCAGTTTCTGGGACGGATGTTTTTGCGGTAAAACTCCGCGACGGCAGTTTCAAAAAAATTGAAATCCAATCTTTGGTTGGGACAACTTACAAATTCCGCTACGCCAACCTCGACGGCTCGGATGAAAAAACCGTTTCCATCAACAAAGCCGACCACGCTGGGAAACTACTGGCTTATTTCAGTTTCACAACCGGAACGACGGCAAATGTTGAACCTGCCACAGGTTTTGACCTTTTTTATTGCCGGTACATCACCAAATTGTTCGACCCCGGCACGATGACCGAAATTGATTACAATGTTACCGGAATCCTTCACAATAGAAATGTTACCGTGGCAAAAGCCATGAATATTAACCCAGCGACCGTCCAGTATTCAAGTTACAAGGACAGTTTTCAAACAAAATTGGATGTGATTGGCCACGATTGGAAAGCATTTTCAGGCGTGGCATGGTCAGTGGATGATAAGCGGGTTTATTTTGTTCGGACTGCAAACCAGCACGTCTGGAAACTCCATTTCATTGATTTTGAGGGAAGTACGACAGGGACGGGCGTTTTTGAAAAAACAGATTTGGGCATCATTTCCGGGACGGATGATTTGCCAACAGGAATTTCTGGTTTTGATATTTTCCCAAATCCAGCGACAACCGAAGCCAATATTTTGCTCAATTTGAAAGAAAATGCAGCCAGCGACGCACGTTTGGTTTTGCAAAATTTGGAAGGCAAAATCGTTTTTGAAAGAAATATCCCAGTTCAAAATGGATTGAACGGATTCGTTTTGCCGACGGCAGATTTTCCGGCAGGCCTGTATTTTTTGAATTTGAATTTGGGAAATGAAACCGTTTCCAGAAAAATAGTAAAAAATTAAATCTCCAAAGGTTGGCACTCCGGGTTTTGATGCCCGGGGTGCTTTTTGTTTTTGCTTTTCCCGCCAATTTTTTCAACTCAAATTTTATGTCAAAAAAAGCATTTTGCCCGCTCGTCTTGCCTTTGTTTTTGGCAATTTCTGCCCAAGTTTTTTCCCAAAATTTTGTCGCTCCAAAATTTGAAGTTGACACTTTGAAAGATGCCGAAATTCAGCAAGTCGTCGTCACCGCTCAATTTGCCCCGACCGACAGTCGTCAAACTGTAAATTCGGTGCGAGTGATTGACAAAAAAACAATTGAGCAACGCGGCGCGGTAAATTTGGAAGAACTGCTGCAAAACGAACCCGGTTTGCGGATAAAACAGGACGCGATTTTGGGCAGTTCGTTGTCAATCAACGGTTTGCAGGGGCAAAATGTAAAAATTTTGGTGGACGGTGTGCCGGTCATCGGGCGGTTGAACGGCAGCGTGGATGCGGCGCAATTGCCGCTCGGCGCGGTTCGGCAGGTCGAAATTATCGAAGGAGCGCAATCTTTGATGTACGGTTCGGAGGCCTCGGCGGGCGTGATAAATTTGATAACAAAAAACAGTCAAGCCCCAAAAATCGAAGCGGAGGCCAATTTTTTGCACGAAACAAATGGTTTTTCAACAAAACAAGCGCGCGTCGGCGCGCGGCTCGGCAAGTTTTTTTTGTCCGCAAATGCAGGCCTGACCGATTTTTCACCCGCACCCGACAGCACTGAGCGCAACCAAGTTTGGAATCCGAAAAACCAAAAATTCGCCCGCGCCGCCTTGCGTTTTTCGCCTTCCGAAAAATTGGATTTGCGTTTGACTGGCAATTTATTTCATGAAAAAATCACGAATTTGGGTGAAATCCGCCGCCCGACTTACAAACCATATTCCTTCGACGATTACTATTTCACCGACCGGGGCGATGTTTCGTTGCACGCCGAAGGCAAATTTTCCCAATTTTTTTGGCAAACGACCGCAGCATACAACCGTTTCGACCGGGTGAAAAACGGCTATCGTTTGGATTTGGAAAATGCCGAAAAAACGCTTTTGCCCGAAGCCCAAGACACGAGCGCGGCGCAGGGATTTTTGTGGCGCAGCACTTTTGCCAGTCAAAAAAACAGGCCGTTGAATTGGCTCGCCGGTTTCGAACATTTTACCGAAACTGCCCGCGACCGCCGCATTTCCGATTCGACGAGAACGGAATCCGGTTTTGCAATCAACCGTGATTTGGGTGTTTTTTCGAGTTTGAAATGGACGGTTTCCCCAAAAATCATCTTGCAAACGGGTGCGCGGCTGACTTTGAACCAGCGTTTTGGCTCGGCATTTTCGCCATCGGCTTGGTTGCGGTGGTCGCCCGCAAAAAATTTGACGGTCAAAGCATCGTATGCCAACGGTTTTCGCTCGCCGGGTTTGAAGGAATTGTATTTTCAATTTATTGATGTCAACCATTTTGTGGTCGGCAACCCGGATTTGAAACCGGAACATTCCCACAATTTTCGCCTGGAAATCGCACGACCGTTTTTTGAAAAAAACAGGTTTTCGACCACTGCCACTGTGCATGGTTTTTTCAACAAAATCAACGACCGGATTGCCTTGACCCAAACCGGGCAGGTGGAATACGTTTATTTAAATATTGAAAAATGGCAAACGACGGGCGCGGGTTTTTCCCTGAATTTGAATTGGTACGACCGCGTAAAATGGAATTCGGCGGTCGTTTTGACCGGTTTTTACAATACTTTTTTGTCGGAAGATGCCTCGCTGAGACCCATGCTTTGGTCGCCGGATTGGACGAACGACTTGACTTTTTCCTTTTTGAAAAACCGCGCGTCGCTCAATTTTTGGCACAAAACCACCGGCAGCACACCTTTCTTTTTTTTGGAAGACGGAAAAACTTACGAAGGCAAAATCAAGGCGTGGCATTTGTTGAACGGCTCGGTGGGTGGAAATTTTTTCCAGAAAAAAATCAGGCTGACGGGCGGCGTGAAAAATATTTTGGACACGCGGCAAATCGAAGCAGGCGCTACCGACGGCGTGGGGCATCAAAACGCGGGTTTTCAACAACCGGCACACTGGGGTCGGACGTTTTTTGTGCAGGGGATTTTCGCGCTCGGTTTTGGAAAATAACCACTTAGTTTTTACCACAAAGGCACAGAGAAAACACATAAAACTTTGGTTTTCAAAAACTTATGTGTTTTCTCTGTGCCTTTGTGGTAAAAAAACTACGTGGTCTTGACCAGTTTTGCCTCGTTCCAAAGCACATCCATTTCTTCCAAAGTCATTTCAGCGAGCGGTCGCGGCGCGTTTTTTTCGATGAATTCAAAACGGCTTTTGAATTTCCGGTTCGTTTTTTCGAGCGCGGTTTCGGGGTCAACATTGATAAAACGCGCATAATTGACCAGCGAAAAAAGCACATCCCCAAACTCCAATTCTATTTTTTCGGGCGAACTGCCAGCCAAAACTTCATCGTGCAATTCGCCGATTTCTTCCTGAACTTTTGCCCAAACCTGCTCCGTATTTTCCCATTCGAACCCAACCTGTTTGGTTTTTTCCTGCATTCGATAGGCTTTGACCATCGCGGGCAACCCGGCGGGGACGCCTTCCAAAATTGATTTTTTGCCTTCTTTCAATTTCAATTGTTCCCAATTTCGTTTGACCTCGTTTTCGTCGGCCACTTCGACGTCGCCATAAATGTGCGGGTGGCGCGAAATCAGTTTTTCGCAAATGCCGTTGAGCGAATCGGCGATGTCGAACGCGTTTTTTTCCTCGCCGATTTTTGCGTAAAAAACTAGGTGCAACATCAGGTCGCCGATTTCTTCTTTCACCCCTTTCAAATCTTGGTTCAAAATGGCGTCGCCGAGTTCGTAGGTTTCTTCGATGGTCAAATTTCGGAGCGATTCGAGGGTCTGTTTTTTGTCCCACGGGCATTTTTCACGGAGTTCGTCCATGATTTTTAGGAGGCGACCGAACGCGTCTAATTTTTGTTGAAAAGAGTTTGACATTGAAAATTTTGTTGAAAATTGTTATTTCGGATGCTTTTTCTCGCCCGCAAAATTTTTCTCCCCCGCAAAAACCGAGGCATCCAAATGATTTTCCGCAGGCGGAATCGGGCAATTAAAACCATCAGAATAGGCACACCACGGATTGTAACTTTTGTTGAAATCCAAAACCAGCTTCCCGTTTTTCAAATCCGTGGTTTCAAAATCGAGGTACCGCCCGCCGCCGTAGGTTTCCTCGCCGTTTGTCAAATCTTTGAAAGGCAAAAACAGGTGGTTTTTATATTTTTCCTGCGAAATCAAAGCCACGTTTCGGTACAACGACAGCCGCAATTTTTTCCCGGCCAACCGAAAATGGAGGTCGCCGAACTTGAAATATTTCCGCGTTTTCCCGGAATACGTCAACATATCAAAAACGGCGGTGTCGGTCGCGGCGGTAAATTTTGCTTTGACCTGAAATTTTCGGTCGATTGCGAAAAAACGGAGGTCTTTTTCATCCCCCGGTTGCAACGGATGGCGGTCGCCGGTCGTGTTTTCCGTGATTTTTTCGGCGCGGTATTTTTCAATATTTTTGAAAAACGGCTTCGACGAGGTGCAGGCAAAAAGGAAAATTGCCAGAAAAAAGAGTGGGAACGATAAATTTTTTGTCATTTGAAAATGCTTGCGGCGAGTTTCGACAAAGGTAAAAAAAACGGCAAAATGGGGTTCAATCATGTTTTTTACCACAAAGGCACATTAGAAAACATAAGTTTTTAAAAACAACTTTAAAAACTTATGTTTTCTAATGTGCCTTTGTGGTAAAAAACAATGTGTGGTGGTGAGATTTTTTCAGTCCACTTTTGCCGTGAATTCGTGTTTCAAACCTTTGTAATTTTTCAAAACCACTTTCACCGAACCGACCGAAACGGGCGATTCAATCAGCACCGGGATCCGATTGGCGTCGTTGCTCACCCAAACTGACATTTTTGATTTTTCCGAAAAAACATTTCCCGCAATCACGTCTGGCTGGAATTTTAAAGTGTTGTACCGACCCATTCCATGCACTTTCTTCCGTTCGTTTACACCTTGGTATTTCATTTTCAAAGGAAATTCTTCCTTGTCCATAAAAACATGGAACGGCACTTCATATCCAACATTTTGGCTGGCGAAATCCACATTTCTCAAATAATAAAGGGTCGAAAGCACATCGTGGACGCAATCTTGGACGTGGTGGATGGTCTGCGTTTCGGTGTCGCCGCGGTGGTCGGCACGCCAGACGGTGGTGTTTTTGGCAGCCTGATTAAATGCGATTTTTTCAAAAATATGGTATTTTCCTTCCTCGACTGTGCGTTCAGAATAGTTCGGCAACAGCGTTTTTTTGTCCACCCACGAATCGTAACGGTCATTGACTTTGAAAAACCATTCGTACGAATCGTATGTATTTCCGAGGGCTTGATAATGATATTGATTGCCCTCGTCCCAAACTTTGAAGGTGACTTCGCCGGCGGAAAGCCACACAAAATTCCAGTTGTAATAAATTTTGTAGGTAATTTCTTCACCTGCCTGAAACGCATCGTTCGACATCGAACAGGCAGTTTCGTTGGTTTGGGCAATGGGTTGCGGAGGATTTGATGACATAAAAGCCATCGCGAGCGGTAAAAAGACGAGGCTAATCAGCCGTATTTTGGTCTTCATCATATCCAAGAGATTTTGCAATGTTGACGCGAAAAATAAAAAATGTCCCGAAAAACGCGGGCAAAATGATGTTTATTATCCACAAACCAAACGTGGCGGCCAGGATGCTGATTTCGTTTGCTCCAAAAAACGACCAAACGTGAATCGCCACCGCCCCGCGAGCCATCAGCCCAACGACGGGCGGAAGCGGGATACTGGTTTGGAACAAAAAAATCGCGGCAATGCTCATGAAACCTGCGAAAATTCCTGTTTCGATGCCAAAAAATTTTAAAATCAGCAGGTATTGGGTAGAGTAAATCAGGTACCGGATGACTGCCCAGGCCAAAATTTCGGCAAGTTCGGCGCGGTTAAATTTCCGGAGCACCGCCAAATCTTTCGTAAATCTTTTCAAATGATGCAGCCACGGCAGCATTTTGGCAAACGGGATGATGGTTTCGATGTTGAAAAATATGAAAAACAACACGATCACCCCGCCCATCAAAAACACCGAATTGGTGTAAACCCAAAAATCATCGATCGGCAAAAAATGCAGCGCAAACCAAACCATGCCCACAAAACCAATCGAAATCAGTACCAAAAACTGGGCAAAATTGCCGACGATGTTTGCAAAAACGGCTTTCCACTGGTGCTTGGGTTTGACAAAAAGGATACGACCGCCGTACTCGCCCACCCGATTTGGGGTAAAAATGGAAAACGCCACGCCCGCCAAAACTGCTTTGAATGCACGGGTTTTCGACATTTTTTCATCGTAGCGATGGACAAATTGGTGCCATTTTTGGGTTTCGGCCAGCCAATTGAATGGCACGAGCAGCAGCGCGACCGCCACCCAAAACACATTTGACCCGTTAAATTTTTCGAGAAAAGCTGCCCAGATTTCAGGCAAATTTTTGCGCGAGTAAAAATCCAAAACAATCGCCCCGACCAGCACGAGTGCCAACAACAATTTAAAACCGAGGTTGATTCGCGTTTTTTTGTCGGCTTTTTTGGGAACAGTTAAATTCATTATTTCCATTTTGGATATTAGTTATTGGTTGTTGGTAAATTGGGAATTGGGGAATTGGCCAACATCAAACAACTAATTTCCCAATCACTAACTCCCTTTTCTTCTCTTGATTTCTTTTTGAATAAACCCCAATTCGCGACCCACATCGCCCGTCACCGAAGAATTTTCTTGCGCCCGGCGGATCAAATATGGTATCACATCTTTGACTTGGCCGTACGGTAAATATTTCGAGACGCGAAAACCGGCTGCCGCCAAATTGAAAGTCAAATTGTCGGACATCCCCAAAAGTTGGCTGAAAAGGATGTGCGGATGGTCGTGCGGGATGCCTTTTTTTTCCATCATTTCGACCTGCATCAGCGCACTTTGAGCATTGTGGCTGGCATTGCAAAAGCCCAATTTTTCAATATTATCAATGCAAAAACGCATGCCCATGTTGTAATTATCATCGGTCGCCTCTTTCGTCGGGTTGATTGGCGAGGGGTAATTTTGCTCGGCAGCTCGTTTATTTTCCTTGTCCATGTATGCCCCGCGCACCAATTTCGCACCGAGCAAAAAACCTTCTTTTTGTGCGCGGTCAAAACTTTCTACCAAAAATTGGAATCGGTCGTGCCGGTACATTTGGTAAGTATTATAAACGACCACACGTTTTTTGTTGTACCGTTTCATCATCAGCCACACCAAATGGTCGAGCGCGTCCTGAATCCAACTTTCTTCGGCATCGATAAAAACTGAAACGCCCTTGTCGTTGGCCGAGTAGCAAATCGCGTCGATCCGTTTCAGGATATTTCGGTATTCCAAAAGTTCTTCGCGGGTCAGGTTTTCGGCTTTTTGGACACGTTCGAGTAAGCCAAAACGCCCCAAACCCGTCAATTTCGTGCTCACCACCGGGATGGTTTTCGACCGCGCGGCGTGCTCGATGGCGCGGATATTTTCGTTCATCGTGGTGTTGAAATCCAGTTCCGATTCCTTTGCCTCGACGCCGTAATCCAAAATCGCCAGCGTTTTGTTCGCAGCCAATCGGTCAATCACGGGCTGACAATCCAACAAAGTTGCCCCGCCGACGAACTGTGGAAAAATCGTTTTTCGGATAACAGATTCGGCAAATGGAAGGCCATGTTCGACCGCAAAAAGTGCAATCGGCGAACCCAATTTCACCAACCACGCCTTGTTCATCATGCCAAAAAGCCAGGCGGTTTGTTTCAATTCGGCATCCGAAAGGTGTGCGAAAGCGATTTCTGTATTTGAAAAATCAATGTATTTATTGGAAAGATTGGTTGGGCTTGCTCCTTTCATTTTTTAAAAAATTAAGTTTCCGATAGTAATAAATCGTAGTTTGGAAGGCGCCATAAAGGTAGTTCAATTACGATTGACCATTTTAGAATTGCGTTTCAGGATTTTCTGAAAATGGAAAATGGCGGCTATTTTTTCAAATTCCAGATTTCCCAAGATTTTTCGGCCTGCAACTCGAGCATTTCCAAACCGTTTTTTGTGGCTGCGCCGCAGGCTGCTGCTTTTTTTAAAAACAGTGTTTCGGCGGGGTTGTAAAGCAAGTCAAAAACCAAATGCCGGGCAGTCAATTTTTCAAAAGGCAAATCTGGCGCGGCGTCAATTTTCGGAGCCATGCCGAGCGGCGTCGTGTTGATGACAAGCAGAAATTCATCAAAATCCAAATGCGGCAAGAGTTGATAATCAATGATTTCGGGTGCGTTTTCAGGTTTCCGGGAAACAAATAAATACCGGATTTTTAACCGCCGCAAAGCCGCTGCGACTGCTTTTGCCGCGCCGCCCGTGCCCAAAATCAGGGCGGTAAACGTTGCGCCGGGCAGGTTTTCGGCGATGTTTTTGTTCAGATTTTCCCGCCAATTTTCACCTGCTTTTTCTTTCAGAAAATTCAAAAGCGAAATTTCAAAACCATAAACATCGGTGTTGTGGCCGACCAGCCGCCCGTCATTTTCGATTTTGATGCAGTTCACCGCCTCCGCTTCGCGGGCAGTTTCGGCCAGTTTGTCCAAAAATGGGATGACGTTTTCTTTGTGCGGAATCGTCACGTTCAGGCCGCGCAAATCTGGGTTTTCGGAAATGATTTTTGGAAAATTTGCGATGTTCGCCAACGGAAAAAGTTCGTAGCGAAATTGGTCAAGCCCTTCATTTTCAAACTTTTGTGTAAAATATTTTTTTGAAAATGAATGGCCGAGCGGGTAGCCGATCAATCCGAAAGTTGGCATTTATTTGATTTGAAAAATATCTATGTTTTTGACCTGAACGGAGCCATTTTCCGTAAAAATTTTCAGATTTGAAAAATCTTCGTTTGGAAAAAAAATATCGGTCATCGCGGTCGAGCCATCGTCGGCAAAAAGTTCGCAGGAAGCGCGGTCCAAAAAGAGGTGCAATTTTAAAATGCGACCGTTTTGCTGGCGCGGGGCGGTGTGTTTTTTGGCGGCAAATTTTTCCGAAAAATCCGACTTGCCCGATTTTGTGCGGTCGCTGAAAAATTCGTTTTTCGAGGCATCAAAACCGACACGGTATTTTTCATTTTTTGAATTGAAAATTTCAAAACCAACCGTCGGTTTTTCGTTTTCCGGCAGTTCAATTTCCACCAAAATTTCAGACGTGCGGGGCGAGAATTTTAACCGTTTTGTCAAATCCAAATCACCCGTAACTTTTTGATTTTCAAGATGATAGTGCTTTTTTCCCCGCAGTTGATAAGAGGGGTGTGAAAAAAGTCGCCAACCGTCGGGCGTTTTTCTCAAAGTAAGCCGTCGCGGCAGGGTCATCGCGCTGCGCCATTTTTCGGTCGGGACGACCTGTGCGTAGTCCCAATTTGACATCCAACCCATGAAAATCCGAGAAGTTATGCCCGGCGGCGCGTCCGAAAAAGTCACTCCGGCGTAGTTGTCGCGCCCGTAATCAAGCCAAATTGCCTTTTCTTTTTTCAAAGATTTTTCAAAATCCGGGTCGAGCGAAAAGGTTTTTCCATCAAAATCGCCCACAAAATATTGCGTGCCGCTGCCACCGTTCGGGCTGCCGGGATTGAGGCTTTGCAGCAAAATCCACTTGGTATCTGGATATCGCGGCTGTTCCTCCCACCCATTTTGGAGCGGAAAAAAATCGGGACATTCCCAAACGCCACCGTGCTCGCCCCAGTTTTGGCCAAAATCCGAGAGGTGCTGCCAATTTTTGAGGTCAGGCGAACTGTAAAATTTGACATGATTTCCGGCGGCCAAAACCAAAATCCATTTTTTCGAAGGCTCGTGCCAAATCACTTTCGGGTCGCGAAAATCACGGATGCCGGTGGGGTTCGGGATGACTGGATTTCCGGCATATTTTGTCCACGTTCGGCCTTTGTCATTTGAAAAAGCGATGCTTTGATATTGAAAATCGGAGCGTCCGGCCTTTTCCCCGGCCATCAAATGTTGGGTAAAAATGGCTACGAGCGGCGGCTGGTCGCTCGATTCGAGGCCAAAACCGGAAGTGTTTTTCCAGTCAACGACCACGCTGCCCGAAAAAATCAGCCCCAGCGAATCGGGGTACAAAGCAATCGGCAGGTGCTCCCATTTTTTGAGGTCGCGGCTGACCGCGTGCCCCCAGTGCATCGGGCCCCAAACCGTCGAATCCGGAAAATATTGGTAAAAAAGATGGTATTCGCCCTCGAAATAAACCATTCCGTTCGGGTCGTTCATCCAATTTTCGGGCGGGGTAAAATGGAAAACCGGGCGGTGCGGCTCCACCATTTTGGATTGGCCAATGCCAGTTGATTTTGAGTTTTTGCAAGCAAAAAGGGCAAGAAGCAACAGAACGGGCAGTATTTTTTTCATTGTTTTTGGGGGATTTTTGGTTTTATCAAAACTACCGTCCGCCGATTTTCGGCGCGGCCTTCTTTTGTGTCGTTCGAAGCCACTGGAAAAAATTCGCCTTTTCCGACCGGTGTCAATTGATTGGCATTGACGTTCAATTCGCGGACGAGCACGCGGCAAACGGCCATCGCCCGCGCCAAACTCCAATCCCAGGAATCCGCAAATTTCAATTTTGTGGGCAACGTATTGTCTGTAAATGCTTGAATTTCAACGGTTAACGCCGGGTTGTTGAACAAATGGTCGGCCAATCGGACGAGTTGAGTTTTGCCGTCGGCACCGATCGTGATGCCGTCGGTTTGAAAAATCATCGGGTCGGGCAAGGTCAAAAGCACCTCCGATTCGGTTTTTTCGAGGGTCACGCCATTCGAAAATGCGACGGCAAAACGTTCGCCGAGGGCATCGTAAACTTGGTTCAAAGCCTCGGCCTGTGCATTTTCGGCAGACCAATATTTTTGTAAAATGCGGTTTTGCCCACCGAGCGAGTCTTCCAAAAATTGAATTTGGCCGCGCAACCGCGCATTTTCATCGGACAATTGGCCTTTCGATTCGCCGAACTGTCGAAGTTTTGCGTCCACTTCATCCTGCAAATCGCGGTTTTTTTCTTCGAGCGTTCCGATGGTTCGGTTGAGTTCGCCGTTGGTTTTTGAAAAATTGGCGGATTCGTTTTTCCGCGCGGTCAGTTCTTGGACGTACACCGATTCGCGCGCCTCCAATCTTTCGCGCGAGAGTTTTTCGGCGCGGTAAATTTTCATTTTTACGCAGCCGGAAAAAAGCAAGAGGATTGGCAAAATTTTAAGCAAAAATTTCATATAAAGTTGGTTAAACAGGTCAAGGTTTCTAAAATTATCTAAATTCCAGAAATAAAATATTTTACCCAAAATATGAACCTTGAATGATGCCGCCACCGACCACGTCGTCGCCTTCATAAAAAACAGCACTTTGCCCCGGCGCGATGCCTTTGACATTTGCTCCAAAAACGACTTCGACATCCTTTCCGACCGGGCGAATTTCGGCAATCGTCCCTGAGTCTCGGTACCTCACTTTTGTTAAAGTTTCGAGGCCAGTTTCCGGGACGGCGGCGTATTTCATCAAATTTACTTTGCCGACCATCATCCCATTTCGAATCAAATCGTCCTCGCGACCGAGCACGACGGTGTTCGTTTCGGGCAAAATTTCGGTGACAAACATCGGTTCGCCGAGCGCAATGCCAAGGCCTTTTCGTTGGCCGATGGTGTAAAATGGGTAGCCTTCGTGCTTTCCCAAAACCTTTCCGGAGGTGTCCAAAAATTGGCCGCCCGCCACTTTTTCATCCAAACCTTCGACCCGGCGGCGCAAAAAACCGCGATAATCGTTGTCCGGCACGAAACAGATTTCGTAACTCTCCGCTTTTTTGGCCAATTCGTCGTAGCCCCGTTCGGCGGCCATCGCCCGGACTTCCGGTTTTGTGAAATGTCCCAGCGGCATCCGCGTCCGGTTCAGGCAATCTTGCGAAAGTCCCCACAAAACGTAGGATTGGTCTTTTTGCCGGTCGCGGGCGCGGGTGACGTATTTTCTGCCGTCCAATTCATTGATGATTCCGTAGTGGCCGGTGGCGATAAATTCGCAGTCGAGCATGTCGGCACGGCGGAGCAGCGATTTCCATTTGATGTGCGTGTTGCACAAAACGCAGGGGTTCGGGGTGCGCCCGGCCATGTATTCGTCCACAAAATTGTCGATGACGTAATCGCCAAATTCCTCGCGGATGTCCACGATAAAATGGTGAAAACCCAAGTGCACCGCCACTGCCCGCGCATCGTTGATCGAGTCGAGCGAGCAGCAGCCGGTCTCTTTTTTCGAGCCGCCGACAGTAGCGTAATCCCACGTTTTCATCGTGATTCCGACCACTTCCCAACCTTCTTCGTGCAGCATGACGGCAGCCACCGTGCTGTCGATCCCACCGGACATGGCCACCAATGCTTTTCCTTTTTTGGACATTTTTTTAAATATTTTGCCACGAATTGCACAAATTTTCACGAATTGATAGGTATTTGTGAAAATCAGTGCAATTCATGGCCGTAAACCTGCGGCAAAAGTAAGCCGCCTTTTTTTATCCTTTTTTACACTTTTTGAAAATTCGTTGAACAATGGGCCGCCCAGCGGACGGCCACATTTGTGCCATCAACCGGAAGTTGGAACAAGATTTTCCAGCCGCCGGTTTTTCAAACTGATTTTTTTAAAATTTTTAAACACATTAAATCAAATGACAGTCCGCAGTTTTTCTTTCCAGTTTTTCTTTTTGTTGCTCGCTTTTTGCTGGCAGCCGACCCTCAACCAATTAAAATCCCAAAACCTCGCTCTCGAAGGCGAAACCCACGACCACGAGGACGAGCACGAAGATGTGCCGCCTGCACCCAACTCCTTTCAAATGTTCAATTTGAGTACGACCGTCCCGAGTGTGGGCATCAGCACACAGCCGTCCGACGATTTGACGTCCATTTTCTATTCGCCCACGGCAGGTTGGAACAGCGATTTGCCATCGAATGGGCAGTTGGCCGCACGGGTTTATTACAAAAACACGGGCACGTCCACCCTTTATTTGCAAAAAGTGGTGGCCGAATGGACGCAGAGCGGACAGGCAAAAACGAAGGAATTCATGTTTTTGGACACCATTTTGCCCAATCAGACGAGTCTTTGGCAAAACGCCCGCGACTACCAAACGGTGGGCGACATCTTTTACTTCGACTCGCCGGTGCCGACAAAAATGACTTTTAAATTGTATTTTAAAAATTACGCCGGGGCGGTAATTGTCAAAAGGGACTTGAAACCGTACAACAAATATTTTGCCCTGCCTTTCAAATCAGGCGATTTGAAATCGGGCGAACTGTGGTTCGGTGGCAGCACGCACGTCGGTGGCGGGCAGGTTTATGCCTACGATTGGGGCGTCGTGGCGGTGGATAAAGATGGAAAATGGAACCGCCGGCGTTCCGGAACCGACAACAGCAAAAACGAAAACCACCTGATTTATGGAGAACCGGTCTATGCGATGGCCGACGGCGTGGTCAAATTCAGCATGAACGATTGCCCGGACAATCCGAAGCCCGGCGTAAAATTCGATCGGGCAAACATCCCGAACAGCGGCGGCGGCAACGCCTTCAAAATCGAACACGACGGCGTGATTGCACTCTATGCACATATGCAAAAAGGTTCGCTCAACCCAAAATTTTTGGCAATCGGTTCGGTGGTGAAAGCAGGTGATTTCCTCGGTTTGGCGGGAAATTCGGGCAATTCCGATGGGCCGCATTTGCACGTCCACATCTCGAAAGTGGGCAGCACGATCCGCCCGCTGGTTTTCAAAAACGGTTTTTGCATCGAAATGGAGTCGTTTCCTAAACCTGTGACCGGCGGAAAATGGTCGAAACTTGCCAATCTTTCGCTGCCCGGTTACGGCATGAAACGACCGTTGATTTGGCCGGGGGCGACGAAACCGACGTATTTTGGGTTGAGCAATTGAGCAATTTGGTTTGATAAATTTGGAAAATGTGGGTTGTTTCGACCTGCCATTTTTCAATAAAATAAAAAATGCCCGGCAGGTTTTGAACCTGCCGGGCATTCGTTTTTTTGAAAAAGGTGAAATTTCAATTAGGCCTTTCTACTTTTTTTCTCCATTTTCACTTTGACTTGCTGGACAAATTGGATGGTGACATCAAGCATCTCGGCAATGATTGATTCTTCAATGTCTCGTGCAAGCATCTTTTGAACACATGATTTTTCCCAATTTCTAACTCCATTTTCTGCCAGTTTTTCGCGGGCCATTTCAATACCTTTTTCAAAACCCAGGATAAAAACCGGGTCATTTTCCATGACATAAATGTTTTTGTTTTTAGGCATTTGGACTTGATTTTGGAAAAATGAAAATTAAATGCGGTGTCTTTTTTTCCCCATTTTTAGTTTGACCTGCTGGACAAATTGGATGGTCACGCCCAGCACATCAGCGATGATTGATTCTTCATAACCGCGTGCCAACATCCTCTCAATGCTTTGTTCGACACCTTTTTCGATGCCTTGAACATAAACCGGGTCTTTTTCAATATCGTATGTGTACATATCAGTTGATAATTTAAAAGTTTCTGCGTGCAAGTTACGCAGTTGCGAAATAATTTTCAAACGGGTCAAAAAACGCAAGGTCTCGGCGGTTTTCCCTTTTAAAAAGAGCAAACGTTGCAAAATCAATGCGATTACCTGCTCCGCCGTTCGGTCGCCGAAATCGGCCAGCACCGCAAAAATGACCTCTTCGGCAAACTCGGATTCCAAAAATTGCTCGCACGGGATTTCAGAAAGAAAATGAACTTCGAAAGAATAAAACGCCCACGGCATTTTCAATTCTGTTTGAAAAACTGGCTTCCCGTCGCCGATGTAAATTACAAATTGGCGCACAGGCAGTTCCCATTTTCGGCTGGCAATCCCAAATTGCTCGACCATCCGGTAAACCTGTTTTTTTGAAAAACGGGTTTCGAACTCAAAAATGACAATTTTGCCTTCCGGAAATTCGTCGGTGAAAATTTTGGCAATGAAATCCGGCTCGCGTTCGAGCGTCGTTTGGATTTTTGTGCCCTGCAAAAACTCCACTTTTCTGGCTCGGATGCCCGCAAAACGGAACATCATCGTTTCAAAAATGGGCGTGTAACATTCTTTGACGACTTTGTCGTACCAATTCGCCTCTAATTTTTTGCGGTTGGCTGGTTTGTTTGTGTTCTTTTTCATAGTAAATCTGGGTGTTTTTGAAATTTTGGAAAGCCAAGATTTGGCATTTTTTTTCAAACAAAAAATATCACCCCACAAAAAAATTTGTTTGTAAAATTGCGGCGAGAAAATTTTAGGCAAACATCCAAAAAGAGAATCCACCCATGGAAAATAGGCAAAAAATCGAGGTTGTCAACGACAGTTTTCCGATACCTGAACTGCCCATTTCGTTGGAAATGTTTGACAATCTTTTGGCAAAAGGTTGGCGTTTGTTGGGCGATGAATTTGTCCGGCACAGCGTCGTGCCGGGTAAAAACGGGTACGATTTGACCGTTCCACTGCGCGTTCGACTGGCTGACGGGATTCGTTTTTCAAAAAGTCAAAGGCAGTTGCTCGCCAAAAATTCGAGCCGTTTTCGCTGCGAAATCAACCGCATCCGGCTTTCCGAGGAAAAATTTCAACTCTTTCAACTTCATGCCCAACGATTTGCGGGCGACCCGAACCAGCCGAAATTTTGGGATTTTTTGAACGAATGTTCGGATGAATTTCCGGTGCCGGGTCTCGAATTTGATTTGTTCGATGGTTCGCGGCTGGTTGCTTGTAGTTTTTTGCACCTCGGTTCGTTGGGAATTTCAGCAACTTACTGTTTTCACGACCCGGAATACCATAAACATAGCCTCGGCATTTATTCGATGCTTTTGGAAATATTGTACGGCGTGCACACCGGGCGGCAGTTTTATTATCCCGGTTATGCCTACGCCGTGCCGTCGCGGATGGATTACAAAAAGAACTTTTACAACCTCGAACAATATGACTGGCGCACCCTCCACTGGTGGCCTGCGGAGCGGAATTTCCGGCAATAAAAAAAGTTAAGCCGCCGTTCGTAAGTAGTTACTCGTTATTGGTTATTGGTTAATTGTTGGCTAATTTATTGGTTTTCAGGATTTTAGAAGACCAAGTACGAGTAACTTCTGTTTTTTAATTTTTCCCATTTTTCCGCCCGAAATTGAACTTGTGCAGCAGTTTTTTCACATTTGGCGTATTCGTTTGTTGGATAAAGCCGATGTGTTTTGCCAAGACATTTACAAAAGGAACAACAAAAAGAGGCACAAAAATTACAATCTTTTTTAATTGAACACTCCCTGAACGAACTCCGTTTTTCTACTTTTGCGGCCTCTTTTTGGAGAGGTAATCCTTTTTCCCGTATATAAATAATCCGCTCGCGCCCAAAACTTCCAGTAATCCATCACTGAACATCAATTTAGCGGACATCCGCAAACCATTGTAAATCCTTATTTCCGCATGCGCAAACTTCTAATCCTGCCTGCATTGTGCCTGTTTTTTGCGGCACGACTTCATTCCCAAGTTCCCAGCCAAATAACTATCAAAAATTATCAATTGTCCAATCCGCCCGTCATCACGGGTGCTGCTAGTGCTTGCAATGCAGGCAGTTTCACCATCGGGCCGCTGCATGGACAAAGCAATGATTTTTCACCGGACACCATTTTTCTCTGTTGGCAAGACAGTATTTTTATCAACCACAACGGCAACGCGACCTTTATGGATCCGCAATCGCTGACTCAGCCGGGTGTGGGGTACATTTTGTACAGTTGCCCACCGACGGTCGCAGGTTCGGATACGGCGGCAATCAATGACGATCCATGTATCTTTCGGTTCGGCGTTCCACCAAATGTCAATCCATTTATCTCAAATTATGTAGCAACAGGCGGCGACCCGATAAATAGAACCGGTGATCTTTGGTTTCGAAATTTTGGCACCCTACAAAATGCTTTTAACATGGGTCAGCCTATTCAAATGTGGTATGCTGCCGCCACTTTGGACGACCACGACAACCAAGCTTGGGAAGTGGTGAACGGCAATAGTTGTATCAATGTCAATATCGCCGATGCATTTTCGATAGTTTATTTGAATGAAATCACGGTGCAAGGCATCAACACAAATGCCGGTGCCGGTTGTCTCGGGCAGTTTCAAATTCGCGGTGGTTTGCCGCAATTTGACAACACCAAAAAATACACGATTGATATTTTTTTGGCTTCCGACCCGACGGTGAAAGGGGTGATCCACACCCAGCCCAACCAATTTAACCACGGCGGCGGCATCATTTTTTCGGTGCCAGTTTCTGGAATTTATACCGTGACGGTGGAAGATGGCAAGAGTTGCGGCGCGACTTTTCAAATAAATATGAGTGCCTGCGACCCGACTCAAAATATCGGAGTGTCTGCTCCAAATTTGACGGTTCCGCCCGGCGGACAAATTTGTATCCCTTTAAAAGTTGAAAATTTCAACGGTATTTTGTCCTATTCATTCAACATGACTTGGGACCCGACCGTGCTGCAATATGCCAGTTTTCAAAATGTAAACCCGCTTTTGGTTGGGTTTAACCCGGCGCAAGACGTCACGCCATTCGGTTCATCGGTGAGTTTGACATTTTTATCAACTCCATTGAATGGCGTGAGCATACCGGACGGCGGCTCTCTTTTAGAAATTTGTTTCAATGTTTTGGGTACGCTCGGCGATTGCACGCCCATCACCTCGCCGAACGCGCCTGCCCAAATTGACTTTACCAATAATCTGGGTGAGCCTGTTGGTTTTACTTTTACAAATGGGCAAGTTTGCGTGGGCGACCCCCAAATCAGCACCATCGTCACCACCAAAGACACCTGCAACACGCCGGGCCAAACCAGCAGTATTTCGATAACCGTTTCGGACGGCTCGGCACCGTATGATATTACGTACACCGGACCGAACGGCCCATCCAGCGGAACCGGAACCATCGGTACGCCGGGCGGTGTGCTGACGATAAATAACGTTTCGGGTGGAAATTACACGGTCATTGTGATTGATGCAGCCGGGAACCGAGACACCACGATGGCTACTTTGGTCGTAAAATCAATGGGCGTAAACCTTGATTTTTTCCAACCAACCTGCTCTGGCGACTGTGATGGCATTGCAAATGCGTTGATTACTTTAAATGGAAATCAGGTCAATAATTTCACTGGATATTCTTTCAATTGGTCCCCCACCCAGCCGAACGCCCAGTCAATTAGCGGTTTGTGCAGCGGCCCATATTCAGTCACGGTGACAAACGCAACCGAGGGCTGCGTTTCGTCGGCAAGTGCTTCGATGAGCCAGCCGCCACCAATCGCCAACCTCAATTTGGCAGTTGTAAATGCTTCTTGCACCGGCGTAAAAAACGGCAGTATCAGTTATTTGGCGCAGGGCGGCTCACCTTTTCCGGGAGGAGATTATCAATTTTCTTGGGCATATTCGACCACGAGCGGCGGAACGAAAACACCTCGCCCCGATCTCAACCAAACCGCCAATCCCGCAACGATTACTGGTGAAGCCGCTGGTTTTTATTTTTTGACGATCACCGATTCGAAAGGCTGCACCGCAACCGGCTCGGTGGAAGTTACCGCCGCCAAAACTTTGACGATGACCGCTGCGCAAATTGTAAATACTTCGTGTTTTGGAAGTTCCGACGGCTCGGCCAATATTCAGGTCAGCACCACCCCGAACCAGCCAAACCAGATAAGTTTTTGGACATACGTTCCCAACCCAACGGGCAGCACATCCAATCCAGGTTCGACCTCGATTTCGGTAAATAATTTGCCCGGCGGGATGTACACATTCACGGCGGTGGACACTGCCGGATGTTCGGTTGTCCAAAGTTTTACGGTCGGTTCGCCTGCCGCGATTCTGGTCAGCACCTCGGTGGTCAACAATCCAACCTGCACCAATCCGAACAGCGGAGCAGTAGTTTTGAATTTCCCATCGGGCGGC
>JANNMS010000213.1:0-18726 GCA_031398055.1 Saprospirales bacterium
CTCCGACCTGCTTGTTTTTAGGTAGTAAATTTTAAGCAGGTCGGAGACCTGCCGACACCACGTTTCGGGTCGCAGACCCTCACGAGCAGCAGCCGAGAAAAGACATTTTTTAAAAAATGTCTTTTCTTTTCACCCATCCGTCACGCAGCCCTCGGCAGCCGTCGAAACCGATTTTGCATATTTAAAAAGCACGCCTTTCGTGGCGGTGAGCGGTGGTTTTTGCCATGCCTTCCGCCGGGCGGAAATTTCTTTTCGGTTGATTTTCAATGAAATAGAATTTTTTGAAACATCAATTTCAATTGGGTCGCCGTCCTGAACGAGAGCCAGCAAACCACCGTCGAACGCTTCCGGCGTGATGTGGCCGACCACAAAACCATGCGTCCCGCCCGAAAACCGCCCGTCGGTAATCAAGGCCACCGATTTTCCCAAACCTGCGCCGATGATGGCCGAAGTTGGTTTCAACATTTCGGGCATTCCCGGTGCGCCGCGCGGGCCGACATATCGAATCACCACGACATCGCCCGGCTGGACGCGACCGTTTTGAATGCCCGCAATCAGGTTTTTTTCACCGTCAAAAACACGGGCGGGGCCGAAAAACTGGGTGCCTTCTTTTCCCGAAATTTTGGCGACCGAGCCGCCGGGGGCGAGGTTTCCGTACAAAATTTGCAGGTGGCCGGTGGCTTTTATCGGGTCAGTTTTTGGGCGGATGATTTCTTGTTTTTCAAAATCCAAATCCGCCGCGTTTTCCAAATTTTCGGCAACGGTTTTTCCGGTGACCGTCAAACAATCGCCGTGCAGCAGGCCGATTTTCAATAAATATTTCATCACGGCAGGCACGCCGCCGATTTTGTGCAGGTCGTGCATCAGGTATTTTCCGGAAGGTTTGAGGTCGGCGAGGACGGGCGTTTTTTCCCCGATTTTTTGAAAATCGTCCTGCGAAAGCGGCACGCCGACGGCTTTTGCCATCGCAATCAGGTGCAAAACCGCGTTCGTCGAGCCGCCCAAAACCGTGATGACGGCAATCGCATTTTCAAAAGCGCGGCGCGTCATGATTTGCGAAGGTTTTAAATCGAGTTCCAAAAGATGGCGGATGGCGGGCCCGGCGGCGGCACATTCGTCTTTTTTCTCTTGGCTCAACGCTGGATTTGACGACGAAAAAGGCAGCGACATTCCCAAAGCCTCGATTGCGGAAGCCATCGTATTGGCCGTGTACATTCCGCCGCACGCGCCCGCGCCGGGGCAAGAATGGCGCACAATTCCTTGAAAATCAGACTCTTCGAGTTGCCCGGCGATTTTTTTTCCGAGTGCCTCGAACGCGGAGACGATGTTTAAATCCTCGCCTTTCCAACGCCCCGGGGCAATCGTACCGCCGTAAACCATGATTGCTGGACGGTCGAGCCGAGCCATGGCAATCAGTGCGCCGGGCATATTTTTGTCGCAACCGGGCACGGCAATCAGGCCGTCATAATATTGTGCGCCGCAAACTGCCTCGATGCTGTCGGCAATAATGTCGCGGCTGACGAGCGAAAAACGCATCCCGTCCGTGCCGTTCGAAATGCCGTCGGACACGCCGATGGTGTTGAAAATCAGTCCGACGAGGTCGTTCGACCAGACCGATTTTTTGATGTCGGCGGCCAAATCGTTGAGGTGCATGTTGCAGGTGTTGCCGTCGTAGCCCATGCTGACGATGCCGATTTGGGCTTTTTTCAGGTCGTTTTCGGTCAGGCCGATGCCGTAAAACATGGCCTGCGCGGCAGGTTGGGTGGGGTCTTGGGTGACGGTGCGGCTGTATTTATTTATCATATTCCATTTCATAAATTTCTTCCCGAACCAATTTCGAGTACGCTTCCTGAACTTTTGAACCCACCGTGTCCGACCATTTTTTTGGAAAAGAACAATCATCAACCGACTGAATTCCAACGATTTCCGCGCCCGTCCCACAAAAAAATGCCGAGTCGGCTTCAAACAAATCGGCTGGTTTGAACTTGCCTTCGACGACCGAAATTTCCAACATTTCACAAATTTCAAAAACCGTCTGGCGGGTGATTCCCGGCAAAATGTGCCCAAGTTTTGGGGTAAAAAGTTGGCCGTCTTTTTCAAAAAACAAATTCGCGCCGGGGCCTTCGGCCAAAAAACCATCCACATCCAACAGCAAAGCCTCGTCGAAACCCGATTTTCTGGCATCGGAAGTCGCCAAAATCGAGTTGACATAATTGCCGCAGGCCTTTGCTTCGATAAAAGTCGAACGCGGGTGCGGGCGGCAAAAGGGGCTGATTTTGAGACGCAACAATTTTTCTCCGAGGTATGCGCCCCATTTCCAGGCACAAATCAGGAGGCGCGACGGGCTGCCATTTATCAAAGTCATGTTCGGTTCGCAAATCACGAGCGGGCGGATGTAGGCATCCGAAAACCCGTTGCGGCGCAGCACCTCAAAACTGTGCGCCATCATTTCTTCGACCGAAACTTCGAACGGGATGCCGAGCAGCCGACACGAATTTTGGAGCCGCTCGAAATGTTCGCGGCCTTTGAAAATGCGCGTGCCTTCGGCCGTTTCATAACTTCGGATGCCCTCGAAAACACCGTAGCCATAATGCAAAGTTTGCATGTACAAATTGGTGTGCGCCGAGGTCGCCCAAGCGTAGCGGTCGTGGTAAAAAAGGATGGTCTGCTCGTTGAAATACATCTTTTTTTGAACTATGAACTATGAACTATAAACGATAAACCCATGATTGTTCATAGTTTATCGTTCATAGTTGATAGTTCAAATGATGGTTGATTGCCCCAGCATCAAATGCCGCATTCGGCTTTTGTTGGGCGCGTCATTTTGGATAAAATTTTCGATATAATCACCGACCGTCGAGGTAGGGTAGTGGTCGGTCGGGTTCAAATCTTTGGTCACGAAACCGTTTTCGAGCGTCCATGAAACTGCCTCGCGGACGAGTTTTGCTTCATCTTTTAAATTCAAATGGTCGAGCAACATCGCCGCCGACAAAATCGCGCCGAGCGGATTGGCGATGTCCAAACCGGCGGCCTGCGGGTACGAACCGTGAATCGGCTCGAACAAAGCCGCGCCTTTTCCGATGCTCGCCGAGGGCAGCAAACCCAAAGAACCGCCGATGACCGAAGCCTCGTCGGAAAGGATGTCGCCGAACATATTTTCGGTCAAAATCACGTCGAATTGGGCGGGGTTGACGATGATTTGCATCGCGGCATTGTCCACAAAAAGGTAGTCTGTTTCGATGTCCGGAAATTCTGCGGCGGCCATTTCGCGGACGACGGAACGCCAAAGCCGCGAGGTTTCCAAAACATTTGCTTTGTCGACGAGGGTCAGTTTTTTGCGCCGCCCTCGGGCGTGTTCGAACGCCGGGCGGGCGATGCGTTCGATTTCCTCGCGGCTGTATTTGCACTCGTCGGAGGCCTCGGTATTTTCTGGGTTCGTGGTTTTTTTTCCAAAATAAATGCCGCCCGTCAATTCCCTAAATATCACAAAATCAACGCCTTGCAGCCGTTCGGGACGCAGCGGCGAGAGGTGCGCGAGGCTCGGCGAAACGCTCACCGGGCGGATGTTTGCAAAAAGTTGCAGTGTTTTCCGCAGGCGGAGCAGGCCTTGTTCGGGGCGGATTTTTGCCGACGGGTCGTTGTCGTATTTTGGGTGGCCGATGGCTCCAAAAAGCACGGCGTCGCTTTCCAAACACGATTCGATGGTGGCATCCGGCAGCGGATTTCCGGTAGCGTCAATCGCGCAAGCCCCCATCATTTGGTAGTCATATATAAAGGTGTGGCCGAACCGCTCGGCAATCGCATCGAGCACGCGGACGGCTTGTGCCGTAACTTCTGAGCCGATGCCGTCGCCGGGGATGACTGTTATTTTTTTCAAGTTGATGGAAGTTTATGAAAGTTGATAAGGTTGATTTTTGGGTTGATAAACCTTATCAACCTTTATCAATTTTTTCAAAATCAACTATTTCTTCCCGGATGCTCAACAGGTAATCCAAATCGTCGTAGCCGTTCAGCAAACAGGTTTTTTTGTAGCCATTTATTTCAAAATTTTCGGTCGCGCCGGCGGCTGAAATTGTTTGGTTTTCGAGGTCAATTGAAATTTCAGTCGCTGGATTTTCCTGCACCGCCGACATCGTTTTTTTCAAAAAACCGTCGCTCACCTGCACGGGCAACAGAAAATTATTCAAGGCATTGTTTTTAAAAATATCGGCAAAAAAACTGCTGACCACTGCCTCGAAACCGTAATCTTTCAAAGCCCACGCGGCATGCTCGCGGCTGCTGCCGCAACCGAAATTTTTCCCGGCCACCAAGATTTTCCCCTCAAATTTTGAGTCGTTCAAAACGAAACCGGGTTTTGGCCGCGCCGCGTCGCCGTCCTCGAAACGCCAGTCGCGGAACAGGTTTTTTCCAAAACCTTCGCGGCTCGTCGCTTTCAAAAAGCGAGCGGGTATGATTTGGTCGGTGTCCACATTTTCAGAATCTAATGGGACTCCTGTTGCCGAAATGGTACTTATTTTTTCGTTCATCTTTATATTTTTAAAAAAATATGTGTTTTTGTGGGGTGCAGGTGGCCTATTTTCAATCTTAACTTTCGCGCTGCAAAACATTTTTTTATGAAAAAACGACCCCGTTCGCACATCATCGAATCTTTGGGTTTCAATCACATTGAGCGACAGATTTTGCTGTCCGGGTGTTTGCTTTATCGTTATTATGATGATTATGGCTACGATGGTGCCATCCATCTTTTCAGTCATTCTGGTGAAATAAAAAATGGGCAAGTCCAATTCCAACTCAAATCAACCGACCACATCAATTATTTGCCAGAAAAGGATGTTTTCACGTTTGATTTGTCGGACGTTGACCTCGAACTTTGGCTTTCAAATAATTATACCGTGCTGCTGATTTTGTACGATGCCCGAAAAAACAAGGCATATTACCTTGATTTGCAGGAATATTTTCGAGAAAACAGCCACGTTTTGCGGAATATGAATAAATTTGTTCGTGTTTACATCCCCCGAAAAAACCGCTTCACTCCCCGTTTTATCCAAAAATTTAAAATCTGAAAAATGGAGACCTTTCGCATTTACAAAGACATGGAAGTTACTTACGCGGAATTTTCCCGTGCTTTGAAAAAATTGGGTTTTCAAAACGAATCCACCCCAACCGAGTATCGATATGTCAATCACTCGGTGAATTGTATCGTGAAACTGCCGCCAAAACATCCCAATTCCAAAGTTTTAAAGGCCTATTTTGCTTCTCACTCCATTTCACTTTATTATTTTGAAATCATCAAAGACCCGCACGACCTCGCCAAAATGATTGAAAAAGAACGCCTCGCCGCGACCCATAAAATGGCGGCGGCCTGACCTTTTTCAACCCAACATCTCCCGCACATCCACAATTTCCCCAGTCACCGCCGCCGCCGCCGCAGTCAACGGACTGGCCAAAAGCGTCCGCGCACCCTGCCCTTGCCGTCCTTCAAAATTTCGGTTCGACGTCGAAACACAGTATTTCCCGGCGGGGATTTTGTCCTCGTTCATGCCGAGGCAGGCCGAGCAACCGGGCTGCCGAAGTTGAAAACCGGCGGCCTCGAAAATTTTGTCCAGACCTTCCGCTTTTGCCTGCGCCTCCACCTGTTTGCTGCCCGGGACTATCCAAACTTCCACGTCGGGCGACTTCATTTTTCCCCGGACAAAATCCGCGACCTGCCGCAAATCTTCAATCCGCGAATTGGTGCAACTGCCGATAAAAACGTAGTCAATTTTTTGCCCACCGATTTTTGCGCCAGCGGCCAAACCCATGTAATTCAATGCTTTATTAAATGAAACGCGCTCGTTTTCGGGCAAAAACTGGCCGCTCGGAATTTGTCCGGCGACCGAAATTCCCATGCCGGGGTTCGTTCCGTAAGTTATCATCGGTTCGATTTCTTCGGCCCGGATGTGGATTTCTTTGTCAAAAATTGCGTCGTCGTCGCTGAAAAGTTGCTGCCACTCGGCCAGTTTTTTGTCCCAGTCCGCGCCCGCCGGGGCGAATTTTTTTCCTTTCAAATATTCAAAAGTCGCGTCGTCCGGAGCAATCGCACCACCGCGCGCGCCCATTTCGATGGACATATTGCAAACCGTCATCCGGGCTTCCATCGACAGATTTCGGATGGCCGAACCAGCGTATTCCACAAAATAACCCGTCGCCCCAGCGGACGAAATTTTGGAAATGATGTGCAAAATGATGTCTTTCGCCGTGACTCCGCGACCCAATTTGCCTTCCACATTTATCCGCATTTGTTTCGGGCGGGACTGCAAAAGGCATTGCGTGGCCAAAACCATTTCGACTTCCGAGGTGCCTATTCCGAACGCGATGGCCCCAAAAGCACCGTGCGTCGAGGTGTGGCTGTCGCCGCAAACGATGGTTTGGCCGGGCTGCGTGATGCCCAATTCGGGCCCGATGACGTGGACGATTCCCTGAAAACGATGCCCCAAACCGTACAGTTCGACGCCGAATTTTTCGCAGTTTTCAATCAAAGCCGCGACTTGTAGCCGCGACATTTCTTCTTTTATTGGCAAATGTTGGTCCATCGTCGGCACGTTGTGGTCGGCGGTGGCGATGGTTTGGGCAGGGCGAAAAACGGGCAAACCGCGTTTTTCCAAACCTGAAAATGCCTGCGGAGAGGTCACTTCGTGGATGAAATGCCGGTCAATGTAAAGCACCGCCGGTCCGTCGGGGATTTCGCGGACGATGTGCTTTTGCCATATTTTATCGAATAAAGTCATCTTTTTTGTTTGACACATAGTTTTCATAGATGTTTTCACATAGGTTCACATAGGTTTTGGGTTTGAAAAGTGAAAATCTATGTGAACCTATGTGAAAACACCTCTGTGAAACTATGTGATTAAAACACCTATTTTTTGGTCAACCAGTGAAAGCAAATCCTCGTCTCGAACTTCCCTTTTTACATCCGCAACCCGAAGAAATTCTTCATAAAGTTCATCCACTTCGTCGCGCGAAAAATCATGTCCGAGTTTCCGAAAACGATAGGCCAAAGCCGAGCGACCGCTCCGGGCAGTCAGCACAATTTTTGAACTGTCTGCCCCGACTTCTTCCGGCGAAATGGTTTCGTAAGTTTGTGCATTTTTCAAAAAACCGTCCTGATGAATGCCCGACGAGTGCGAAAAAGCGTTCGCCCCGACGATGGCTTTGTTCGGTTGGACGGGCATCCGCATCGTTTCGGCCACGAATTGGGAGATAGGATTGAGTTGTCGCGGGTCGATTCCGGTCGAAAAACCGAGGTCGGCGTGCTGCCGGATGACCATCACGACTTCTTCGAGCGAGGTGTTGCCGGCGCGTTCGCCGAGGCCGTTAATTGTGCATTCGATTTGCCGCGCCCCGGCGGCGATGCCCGCGATGCTGTTGGCCGTCGCCAGCCCCAAATCGTTGTGGCAATGGCAAGAAATGATGGCCCGGTCGATGTTCGGGACCTTGTTTTTCAGGAAATTTATCTTTTCGGCGTACTGCCACGGCAGGCAATAACCCGTCGTGTCGGGGATGTTGACGACCGTCGCCCCGGCGCGGATCACGGCTTCGATGACCTGCGCGAGGTACTCGTTTTCGGTGCGCCCGGCGTCTTCGGCGTAAAATTCGACGTCGTCCGTAAAATTCCGCGCCCATTTCACGCACTGCACCGCCCGCGCCAAAATGTCCGTGCGGTTGGAATTGAATTTTGAAAGAATATGAAAATCGGATGTGCCGATGCCCGTGTGAATTCGCGGACGGCGCGCCGTTTTCAAAGCCGCTGCCGCCGTTTCGATGTCTTTTAAAACGGCGCGGCTCAATCCGCAAACCGTCACGTCGCGCAAAACCGTCGAAATTTCGCGGACACTTTGAAAATCGCCGGGCGACGAAATCGGAAAACCGGCCTCGATCACATCAACACCGAGCGACTCCAAACGGAGCGCGATTTCCACTTTTTCGCGGGTGTTGAGTTTGCAGCCGGGGACTTGTTCGCCGTCGCGGAGGGTGGTGTCAAAAATGTGTATTTTCATTTATCAGATTGGTTGGCTTTGGCAGAAAGGATATTTTTCAAAAAAATGTTCTTTCTATTGGCCTGTCAACCAAAGGTAAATAGACATTTCGCCCGCGTTTTTTTCAAAAAACTACGTTCTTTACCTTTCCCATTTTGGAAAATATTTTTCTAAACTGTTGACAATCAATTTTTTAACGGCAAAAATCATACAATGCCCAACCGTTCGCAAGACGCACTTTTTCAACTGATAAAATCTTTGGACAAGGCCGAAAAGCGCAACTTCAAGTTGTTCGCCGGACGGAACACGGGCGCGGGCGACCTGAAAATCACCGTGCTTTTTGATGTTTTGGACAAATTGGAAGACTACGACGAGGCCGCACTTTTGAAAAAAAACACGTCGCTGAAAAAAGAGCAGTTGCCCAATTTGAAAGCCAATTTGTACCGCCAAATTTTGGCCAGCCTGCGGACGATGCGCGAGGCAGGAAACGTGGAAGTCGTCCTGCACGAACAATTAGAATACGCCATGATTTTGTACGACAAAGGGCTGTACCGGCAATGTTTGCGGCTTTTGGACAAGGTAAAAGAACTCGCGCGGGCGAACCACCAGAACACTTTTTTGCTGCAAGCCCTGGTTTTTGAAAAGAAAATCGAGTCGTTGCACATCACCCGGAGCCTCGGAAACCGCGCCGACGAACTCGCCGCCGAGGTGCGCGAACTCAACCGTCGATTGGCCGTCGTCGGGCAGCTTTCGAACCTCTCGCTCCAACTTTATGGCTGGTACATCCGCATCGGACACGCCCGAAACGACCGTGATTTGGTGGCAGTGCGCGAGTTTTTTCAAAACCAATTGCCCGCCGAAACGCCCGGCGCGGACAACTTTTTCGGGCGGCTGTACCTCGCGCAAGCGCACTGCTGGCACGCATTTATCGGCCAAGATTTTTTGGGATATTATCGAAACGCGCAACGTTGGGTGGATTTGTTCACCGCCGAGCCACAGATGGTGCGCGTCGAAACTTCGTACTATATTAAAGGTGTGCATAATTTGCTGCTGGCGAATTTCATGCTCCGAAACCACCGGAAATTTGATGAGGTGCTCGCTGATTTTGAAAAATTTGCGACCTCCGAAATTGCTTCGGTGAACGACAACATCGCTGCCCAGACATTTATTTACCTCAATATTTCACGGTTGAATGGCTGTTTTTTGCACGGCGAATTTGCCGACGGGCTGCGGCTGGTGCCGGAAATCGAGGCGGGTTTGGTGGAATTTCAATCGCAAATTGACCGCCACCGCGTTTTGGTTTTTGATTACAAAATTGCCAGTTTGTACTTCGGCAGCGGCCAACCGGGGCGGGCGATTGACTATTTAAATAAAATTATCAACGCAAAAACCGACCTGCGCGGCGACCTCCAATGTTATGCCCGGCTGCTGCATTTGATCGCGCATTATGAACTGGGCAATTTCCAACTGGTCGAATATTTGATAAAATCAGTGTACCGTTTTATGTTGAAAATGGAAAATTTGAGCCTCGTCGAAGAGGAGATTTTTAAGTTTTTGGGGAAAGCATTTCAATTAAAAACACCTGCGGAAGTTCAAAAAGCGTTCGTTTCGCTGCGCGAAAAACTGCGGAAAGCCGAGTCCAGCCGGTTCGAAAGCCGCTCGTTTATGTATCTGGACATCATTTCTTGGTTGGAAAGTAAGATTTCTGGGCGGCCACTGGCGGAGATTTTAAGAGAAAAAATTTGATAAAATCACTTTAATTTATGTTTATTAAATACTTAAATAGTACCAAATTAGTACTTTTATTGTACTTTTTTATTTCCGGTTAATTGGTCGTTCAAATCTTTGAATTCCAAATAAACATCATTTCGAGGGATGACCCGGCAGGTCGTATTTTCAATCAAAACATGCAGGGCTTCTTTTCCAGCGACGTCGTTGTGGAGCCACGTCGCCATTTCTTCATACTGTTTTTCCTCGACAAATGCTGCCGCTGCGATGGCATAAATGCTGGAATTTAAAACCAAAATATCGGTGCCCGGCGCGTTCTGTTGACGCATCGTGAGGTAAGAAAGGAAGTCCATGAAGCCCTCAAAAACGGCCACCAGCCGATTATTTTTTCCGGAAATATGCGAAATTCCCTTGCCGCCAATCGAGCCTTTGAAGTACGGGTTTCGCAATTCGAAGCCCCCCACCCTATTTTGAAACCCGGCGGCAAACCAAGTTTTGGGTTCGTTCTGATTTTTAAAATGGATTTCTTTCAAAAAATGCTCGGCAATGACCGGCGCGATTCCGCGTTTTTGGGTGATGTAATTTGCCAAAAGTCTGTTCGAGCCGAACGGTTTTATTTCCCGCAAAATCAGGGCTGCCTCGTTTGTCTGTCCAATGGCATCTGAAATTGGGAAAATTGGCTTAGAATTGAAATCAGCGGTGTTTTTGAACTGTTCCAAAAATTTTACCGCACCCCGAAAATCCGTTTTTTGGTGCCGCATGACAAAATCCACCACGTTTCCGCCGACCGATTCGGCAAAATCGTTCCACACATTTTTCTGGACGTTCACAAAAAACTTGGGCTGCGCCTCGGTTCGGAAAGGTGAACAATACGCGACCTCTACCCCACCCTTGTAGGTTCGAACCGGCTCAATGCCCAGTTTTTGGAGCACTGTGGTGATTGGAATTTGGACGACCTCGTCAATTTTCATGATGTTAAAATTATATTTTTTTAGTACCAAAATAGTATTTACGTTTTTTTAAAATACTTTTTTAGTATCAAAATAATACTTTTTTAAGTTTTGATTATTTCCCGGTCGAGTTTTTCGACGATGGCTTCCAAAATCCAGGCGTTTCGGGAGACCGGGATTTTTCGGGACGAAACCCTCGTGTCGAGTTCCGACGAAATTTCAGGGGGGATTCGCATCACGAATTTGAGGGCCTCGAACTCCACCACTTTTCGGGGGCGACCCAAAGTTTTGCCCGCGGCAGTCGGCATGGCCGGTTGCACAATTTTGTCCGATTTCGATTTTTTGGGCGTCCCGCCGACTGCCCGTTTTTTGACGGTCGGCGTTTTTACAACGGCTTGCTTTTCAACAGCCGCTTCCTCCGCTGCCGACGAACTGCCGCCCTTGTTGATAAAAGATTCGATGCTTGGCCTGGTGGATATTGGCATGGCTTTTTTAATTTTTAAATTATTTTAGTACAAATTTAGTACACAAATAGTACTAAAAAAATACTGAATTAATATTTTTTAAAGTTCCGAAAGTATTTTTTTAACTTTTTGAAAGTTCGGTGATGCTTTTGAAAAAGTATTCCAACTCGTCAATTGCCTTTTGGTCGCGGGGTTTGTATTCGACGACGGACAGCCCGTCCGATGCGGCGTGGGCAAAAGATTTGCGGCTGCCGATCGGTGCATCCAAAAATTGGAGCGACTTCCGGATGTGTTCATCTTCCAAAAACAGCCGACGGACATCCTCATTTTCCGAGCCTTTTGCATCGGTTTGGTTGAGCATCGCCACGGCTTTCATGTTGGGTTTGATGACCCGAATTTCTTCGATGACCGAAACCACATCCTGAATTGTCCAGACATCGAACGAGCGCGGGCGAAACGGCAAAATGTAAATATCCGTGACCGCGAGTGCCGACCGTTGGCTTTTCGTGTCGCGCCCGCCGGTGTCAATCACGATGTCGTCGAAGCGTTCTTTCATGCTTTGGACTTGGTGAAAAACGTCCATTTCCCGCAATCTGACCGCCGAAAAATCCGGTTTGCCGAGCGTTTCGTTTCGTTTTGCCGCAAAAAGTGTCGCCGTGGGTTGGTCGTCGGCATCCACCAACAAAACGGAACGCCCCGATTTTGCCAGCATGATGACCAAATTTGTGGCGATGGTCGTTTTTCCCGTGCCCCCTTTGATTCCGCCGATGGTGTAAATCATGTTTTTTAAATTAGTCGTGCAGTGTTTTAAAAGTTGATTTTGGTTGATGGTGTTGATAATTCGAAAATGGCCGCCCCCGCCCCAGATTGAAGTAAATCGCGGCCTTCTTTTAGGTAAAAATTTTTCTCGAAAAATTTCTTTGAGCCATTATCTGAAAAAGACTATTTGAAAAGAACTATCTGTTTGTATACCCAAACCGTCGTGAAATTTGAAGCAATTCCTACCCAAACCACCGTGAAAACCCCTACCCCAACCGTCGTGAACCCATATTTCATTTCCAAAAACCTACCCAAACCGTCGTGGAAAATTTGAGCCAATTTGGCATTGAATATTAGAAGTTAAATGCCTCGTTTTCAGAGTTTTAGGTCGTTTTGAAGATTTTTTGGGAAATGCTTTTTCCAAAAACCTACCCAAACCGTCGTGGAAAATTTGAATCGTTCGAAAACCTACCCAAACCGTCGTGGAAAACCAAGGTTTTGCTATCAATTTTCTCCGAAAACCTACCCCAACCGTCGTAACCTGATAAAAATTTGGGCGGATTTTTCAATATCAATCAGCCCTTTGCCGGTTTCCCAAAACCTACCCAAACCGTCGTGATTTTTGACCTAATTTTTGAACTCAATTTAAAAGTTTTTGCGGTGCATTTTCGGCCAAAACCTACCCAAACCGTCGTGACTTTTTGCTATTTTTGACCCTTTTTCACCCAATTTGGCCTTTAAAAATGTTGTCGAACTTGATTTGAGGTGTTTTAAAATTTCAAAACCCAATTAAAGCAAACCACCCGTCCGACCGTTTCTAAATACCTACCCAAACCGTCGTGATTTTTGAGCGTTCTTTGACTTTCTATCAAAATTGTGGAAAAGGCGAAAAAGCACTTAAATCATTGATAATCAATTGTAATACAAAGTCCAAAGTCCAATATCCATTGTCCAAAATCCAATTTTCAATTTCCCAAAATCAAGTCTTTTTGCAAACTGGGAAGCAACAAAGAATGTGTGTTCGCAGGAATCGGGGTGGGGGAGTGGGCAAGCCAAAATCCCTTGTTTTTGTCTTCCTGAATATTCGCCCCGCGATATTGGGTGCGGACGAGGGTCAGCGTCTGCCGGAATTTTTGTTTAAATTTGAACATATCCTTGTAGCCCTCGCCGAATTGTTCTTTCAAAGCAGCCCAAGTGATAAAATCCGGTTTTCCGTACTGCACCCGATGCAGCCGTTGCGCCAACCAACTGTACAAATCGAGCGCGAGCGCGTTGTTTGAAAGCGCGGCCAAAGCCCGTTCGTCCAGCGGAATGGCGTGGTTTATTAAGCTGTTGAAATAATCATCGGAAAGTTTGACCACCGAACTCCACGAAATTTTCTGTTTTCCGTGTTCCGGAAACCACACATCAAAACTCTGGATCAAGTTGAGATTGGTCTGGATGCTGCGTTTGTGGTCGTCGTCCATCGCAAAACCGATCGAAATCCGGGTGGCGGAGAGCCGTTTGAGTTGTTCTTTGACATAACCGATGGTTTCGCCGTTGGTTTGCAGGCCGACCCGTTTGATAAAAGCGGTCATGCTCGCCTCGACATCGATAATTGGCCGCTGCGTTTTGACGGCCTGCGTATTAATATATGAAAGAATCAATCGGGCTTTCGCGCCGTAGGGCAGCCCAACTTCTTCATAATTATCGGTCATCGGATTATAAATCTCGCCGGCTTGCAGCAGGAGTTTTGCGCGGCCTTGTTTTTTTTCGACGCGCCGCTCGTCGCCCGGGTTTTTGTACGGCAAAAAAGTCTGGCACAAAACCGAGTGCTGAAAAACAGCATTTTCCTCTGCCGACGGTTTCATCCACATTTCCATGGCTTTTCGTCCCATCCGATCTTTGACGGCGGACGGGACTTTGGCTTTTGGAGGTGGCGCGGGCAAAGATTCTTTCAAAGCATCTGACAAGGATATTTCCATAAATTCTTCGATTTAGAAAGTAAACTCACGGCACAAACATACTATTCCAGTATTATTTTTTACTTAAAAAAATATTTATTTAGTATCATAAAAATATTATTAAAGTTTTTTTGTAAAATATCAGGCTGCCAACTGACCGAAATCATGTTTTCTACTTGGCTTTTAAATTGATTTTTGCTTCCTATTTTCCACCAAATCAATGCCTTGTGAAACTCAAAACCAATTTAGGAAATTAAGATTTTTGCGATGAACCTAACCGATTTCACCCGACCAATCACTTTTAACCAATCTTACAAAGATGAATTTACATTTTTTTACACCCACCACCCCTCGGTTTTTGCGTTTTGCGCCCCTCGTTTTGGCCGCATTTTTTGGCTTTTTTGAAAATGCCAACGCACAGGCCACCAATATTTGCATGAAGCCAAACCAGGTGCGGCTGATTCCAAATTCTAATTTTCAACCCAATTTTTACGCCGTCGATGCAGGTGGAAATGAAACGCTGATTTCGTCGGGGCTGACTTTCACTTCGAGCAATTCGTCGGTCGTCGCGGTGAACCCGTCGGGCGTTTTTTCATCGTCCTCGAATTTGGGCGAAGCCACGATTTCAGCAACTTGGAATGGCCTGAATTTTCAGACAAAAGTCAAAACCGTGGCCGATTTCGTGTCGCCGAACGCCGAAAAACGGGTGGTCAAAGTGGCCATGGTCATCATTGACCCGCAAATCCCGGCAGCGGGCGGGCAGCGTTTTTCGGAACATTTTTGGTCGTCCAACGGCGGCCCGATGGCTTTGGCGCAGCAGACCCGCGACTCGATTTTTTCGGTCAGCGGCGGCACCATCGAAATTCAAATCGTGGAAACGCATCAGGAATCTGACCTCTCGCTCAACCGTTTCGGTGGCTCACAACTTTCGGTGGATTCGCTGTACAAACTGTTTTTGGAACCCGGCGCGACCACGTTGCACACGGTGGCCGAGCAAACGCCCGGCGGTTCGGTTTTTCTGTACAACGAGATGCTCGACAAATATGATTTTTGTGAAAAAAGCAACGCCAAACAGATTGACGAAATCTGGGTCTGGGCGATGCCTTTCATCGGAATGTGGGAATCAAATATGGCCGGGACGGACGCTTTTTGGATAAACGGGCCCGTGATTTCGGGCAATTCTTGCACCGATTTGGTGGCCGTGATGGGTTTCAATTATGAAAGGTACGCCGGTTGCGCGCTGCACAATTACACCCACCGCATCGAATTGACGATGGCAAAAGTTTACAATACCTTTTATAATTACAGCCCGAACAACCCGCCGTACCCGCCGGGCATGGTGAAAGACCCGTACCAATTGTTCCAAAATTACGATGCGTTGCAAGGCGAGGCCGGAAATGCGCACGTCGGGAACGGCCATTTTCCGCCGAACGGCATCGAAGATTACGATTACGACAACCTCAATTTCGTGCCGAGCCGCGCCAAAAACTGGAAACGCTACCCGATTTTGTTCGACCAAACCGAGCAAGTCAACTGCGAAGCGTGGGGTTGCGAGGGCGATTGCGGCATCAATTTTTGCAGTTATTGGCTGCGGCATTTGCCACATTTTAAATGCAAAGACAAAACCGGGCGGCTCAATAATTGGTGGACGTACATTTTTGACTACAACGAAGGCCGGGCGATGGAAGCCCAAATCAGCGATTGCAACTGCAAAATGTTCGACGACGACGCGGTGGCAAATTGCACCTCAAAAAGCGATTTCCCGTGGCACGAATGGATTTCGCGGGTCAAAATCAACGACCTCGACAACCCGTCCGGCAAAAGCCACTTTTCAGATTTTTCAAATAAAATTTTAAACATCGCGCCCGGCGGAACGTATTCACTGGCACTTTCGGCGGGGTTCAGTTATTTTACTTTCGATGAATATTTCCGGGTTTGGTTGGACAAAAACAAGGATGGAATTTTTGACGAAAGCGAAAAAATCGCCGAAGGCATCCTCCAAAAACCCGCCGACGGCACGCCGGAAGCCACTTTGAATTTGCCAAATGTGCTGTCCATCTCGTCCGGCGGCGGCGCGATTTCGGGCATGAAAATGCGCGTCTCGATGAAACGCGGCGGCTTTCCGACGGCCTGCGAAACCATCCCGTTCGGCGAGGTCGAAGATTACACGGTGAACCAGACAGGAATCATCGTGAAATATGTCAATTTGGAAGTCAAAAACTGGTCTGCCCCGCAAAATGCCGCGCTCGGACAGACCCAAAACAGCACATTTGACCTCGTCAATTCTGGGACGCTGCCAGTTCCGGGCGGTTTTTCGGTGGGCGTTTTTCTTTCCACTGACAATTTGTGGGCCCCAAACGATTTGCTCGTTGGCAGTTTGGCCTATCCAAACATGGGAATCACGACTTTTCTAGGTGAAATAATGCCGTTTTCCATTCCCCAAAACACGGCGGCTGGCAGTTATTTTTTGATTCTCCGGGCGGATTTTACCAATCAAATCACGGAATTGGACGAGTCGGACAACACGCTCGTCCAGCCGATTTCTGTCCAAACTGGCGGCAGTTTTTGCCAATCAAAAGGCAATTTTCCGTGGGAAGATTGGATTGCGCGGGTCAAAATGGCCGACGTGGACAACAGTTCGGGCAAAAACCAGTACTCCGATTTTACCGGAAAAACCATCAACGTGAACGCCGGGACGCCCGTCGGCATCACGCTCGGCGCGGGTTTCAGTTATTTTACTTTTGATGAATATTGGAAAGTTTGGATTGACTACAACCAAAACGGCATTTTCGAGGAGGCCGACGAAACCTACCTTTCGCTGACCGTCCCGCGGCCTGCCGACGGCACGCCATTTTTCGATGCGAACACGTCGGCTTTTGTGAAAGGTGGTTTTACACAAGATTTTACGACGCGGATGCGCGTCGCCATGAAACGCGGCGGCTACCCAACGCCCTGCGAAACTTTTGCTTTCGGCGAAGTCGAAGATTATTCGATCCACATCGCGCCCGGCGGCGGAAATTCAAAACCGGATTTGTCGCTCCTCAATTTTCTCGCGGCGGGTTCCGGGGCGCAGGGCGCGGTCGTTCCGTACTTTTTTGATTTGAAAAACAGCGGCACGGCGAACGCGACGGGCAATTTTACCATTGGTGCCTACCTTTCGACCGACCAATTTTTGGATGGAAATGATGTCCAAGTTGGCATCGTTCCGACCGGAAACATTCCTGTTCAGACGACCATTCCAAATGTTCAGGGCGCGATAACCGTGCCTGCGAACCTCGCGGTCGGCAACTATTTTTTCATTTTAAAAGCCGACATCGACAACACGATTGCCGAGTTGGACGAGTTGAACAACCTGATTTCGCGGCCATTTTCCGTCACGCCGGGGTCGGGTGGGGGAGGTGCCGACCTCGAATTGACGCTCGCCGCCGACAAAACCAACGCCGCGATTTACTCGAACGTGGTGTACACTTTTACCGTCAAAAACACTGGAAATCAGACAGTTACGAACGCCGAAATTTTGATTGCGCCCTGCCCGCTGCTCAATTCCGGCGTGCCGCTTTCGTTTTCGCAGGCCAACGGATTGGTTTACGCGGGCATCCCGGCGGTGCCGACGGTCGGTTCGTTCAATTTCATCGAGCAACGTTGGACGGTTTCGAACCTCGCGCCCGGGCAGTCCGGCAGCTTGAAAATCACACTTTTCACTTTGACCAATGCCGAGCGAAAAGTCATGGCTTTTTCATCCAACCAATCGCCCGCCGACCCGGATTCGCAGCCCAGCGGCGGACTTCAAAATTGCACGGCATCGCAGGATGACGAAGCAATTTGGACAATCAACGCGGGGCAAACTTTGCTGCAACCGGGCGACCGGAATTTGGAAATTGAAAATCATGAAATCAGGAATTTTGACATTTTCCCGAACCCAGCGGGCGCGTTCGTTTTTGTAAAAATGCCCACGACCGACACGGAATTTTCAGTTTCCATTTTCAACCAAATCGGCATTTTGGAAAAAGCATTTTCCTTCCAAAAAACGGAAAACGAGGTGGTCGAACTTGATTTGTCCGAGGTGAAAAACGGCGTTTATTTTTTGAAAATAGAAACTGCGGGGCAGCGGACGGTGGTGAAAAAATTGGTGGTCGGGCGGATGGATTGACTTTTTTCTGCCAAAAAATTTGAAAAAACTGCTCGTCGGCATCACGCCCGTCGGGCAGTTTTTTTTGATAAACCCCGAAAATTGTCCACTTGCAAAAAGTTTGTTGCCGCTACTTTTGGAAATTCAAAATTTGAAAAATCCGAGATGATGAAAATTTTTGCCGCTGTTTTTTTCAGTTTGGTTTGTTTGGCAAGCCTTTTTTCGCAATCTCCCGTGTTGCTGAAAGACATCAACCCGGCAGCCGGTTTCTCTTCCAATCCATCAAATTTTACCTCGATTGGCAAACGAGTTTTCTTTTCCCTTTTTCAAGATAATTATCGTTCGATGCTTTGGTCGTCGGACGGCACCGCTGGCCAAACCAATCCGATAGACCAGATTCACCAAATTTCTCCAAAGTATTACAGTCAAATCGTGTATTTCGATTCTGCCGCTTACTTTTTTCGCCAAATCCAAACGACCAGCGAATTTTTTCGGCTGAACTCCGACGACCTGTCCCGCGAACGGTTGGACTCTTTTTCAGTTGGAATTTATGCTTCGTACAATGGCGCGTCCAGTTCGATTTGTGTTTTTAACAACAAAACAGGTCAAACGCATTAAAATTCATTCCCGAAGGGAATCAATGTTTATAGCATAGAGCAAGGGCATTTTCCTCAAATCCCGAAGGGATTTTATGTGAAAAATTGGGCAGGCGAACATAAAATCCCTTCGGGATTTCTC
>JANNMS010000271.1:0-9145 GCA_031398055.1 Saprospirales bacterium
GATTTTCAATCGTTTAGAAAATCAATTTTTAAAATATGAAACCACGGCAAAACTGGATTGGGACGGGTTCCTTCTGAATGACAAAAACCACGACAAAACCACGGCAAAACCACGACATATTTGAGCCAAAATATTTATCTAAAAATGAAAAAGTCTTTCCTTTTCGCCAGCATCCTTGCCCTGTTTTTCGCCTGCAAAACGCCCCAAAATTTCCAGCCCACCGCCGCCCCGGTCGCGCAAATCGCCGTCCCGCGCATCGAAAAAATGCCCAACCATCCGAAGCCCTACGTTTTCAAGGATTGGAAAAAAACGGCCCTTGATTTCGACAAATATGCGTTCGATTTTTCGCAAAAAGGCGATTTTCTACCGCTGATTTGGTGGGATAAAATGGGCCGGAATTTCCCAGAAACCACTTTTGGAATGTACACCGCGCTCGGCGACGTTCGGATGGGTCCGAAAATAAACAACGGCGAAAACCACGAAGCACTCGGCGCGCTCGGTGCCGTTTTGGGCGCGTCGCTCGTCGGCATCGACAAAAGCAGGCAGGACGGCCACGACTTCGCCGGGATGCTCAAAAATTATTTCAACCGCGAAAACGGCTGGAATGTCATCCAAAATTTTACGAACAAAGGCGCGCACATCGGCGGCGGCTACGGCAACGATTTTTGGTACGAAGTGCACAACAACGTGCTTTTTTACGCCGTCGCCGACATTTATCCAAACGAAAAAGACTTTGAAAACATCCAGCGCACGGTCGCCGAGCAGTTTTATCGCTCCGATTCGGTGATGGGAAAAAGTTACAGCTACTCGTTTTTTGACTTTAAAAATATGCGCGGCGAGCGCAACCACATCCCCACGCAGGAAGATGTGGCGGGCGGGTATGCCTTTATTTTGTACTCGGCGTGGGTCAAATTTGGCGACGAAAAATACCTCCGCGCCGCCCGGAACGCCCTCGATGTGCTTTACAATCAAAAGGAAAATCGTTTTTACGAGGCGATGATGCCCGTCGCGGCCTACGTTGCGGCGCGGATGAACGCCGAAAACGGGGCGAATTACGATGTCCGGCGTTTCCTGAACTGGACGTTCGACGGCACGGCGGTCGGGCGCGAGGGCTGGGGCGTTTTGGTGGGCAATTGGGGCGGCTACGATGTTTCGGGCATGGCCGGGAGCACGGTGCACAACGGCGGCTACGGTTTTTTGATGAACACTTTTGACCTGATGATGCCGATGGCCGCGCTCGTCCGGTACGACCAACGCTACGCCCGCGCCGTCGGAAAATGGGCGTTGAACGCCTCGAACGCCGCCCGTTTTTGCTATCCTTTTGACATGCCCGATTCGTTGCAGGCCATCCCGCAGCACAAGGCCGTGACCAAAAATGTGCTGGCCTACGAAGGCATCATCAAAGAATCGATTTACCCGGAATTTAAAGGAATTACGCCGTTTGCGCAGGGCGACGGGCCACTTTGGGTCGAGGGAAATCCAAAACAGACCATGTTTTCGGTGTACGGAAGTGGGCACGTCGGTTTTTTTGGCGGCACAATTCAAGCGACGAACGTGCCCGAAATTTTGCAAATCGACTGCCGTGCCACCGATTTTTACAAAAAACAGGAAGCCTTCCCGACCTATCTTTTTTTCAATTCTTTTTCGGAAGAAAAAAACGTGGAAATCCAACTCGGCACAGCCAAAACGGATGTTTACGACACCGTAACCCGGACATTTTTAGGGCGCAAAACGAGCGGCAATTTTCGTTTTTCGGTGCCTGCCGACGCGGCGCGGGTGTTGGTTTTGATCCCTGCCGGGAAAAAATTTGAGGTGGAAAAAGGCATTTTAAATGCAGGTGGTTTGCCGATTGATTTTCGATATTTGAGTAAATAAATTCAAGTGGTCTGAATCAGAATTTGCATGATTTTAGAATTTGCAGAATTAGCCACATTTTGCAAATTCTAAAATCATGCAAATTCTGATTCAGACATTTTTTTAAACCGATAAAAATGCCGCTGCCCAACCTTTTTATCCCCGGAGCCATGAAATCCGGCACGACTGCCCTGCACGAATATTTGGGCAGGCACCCCGATATTTTCATGTCCAAAAATAAAGAGCCCAATTTTTGGTGCGACGACCAACGATTTCCCGATTTTGAAAGTTACGAAAAACTGTTTGCCGGCGGCGAAAACCACCGATTTCGCGGCGAATCGAGCACAGGTTATATGGTTTTTGACCATTTTATCGAACGGGTCGAACGGCATTTGGAGCGGCCAAAATTCATTTTCATTTTGCGAAATCCTGCCGATCGGGCGTGGTCGCATTATTGGTTTTTGCGGGGAATGGGTTATGAAAAGGAAGATTTCAAAACGGCTTTTTTAAAAAATAAAGATGAAAAACCAGATTTTGGAAAGGTAGGTTTGTGGAAAAATGGCAATTTTTACTACCAATTTGGTTTGTACGGAAAATGGCTTTCGCGTTTTTTCGAGCATTTCAGCCGAGACCAAATTTTGATAATTACCCACGAAAATCTGCTGGCGAAACCGGACGAAACGATGGCCAAATGTTTTGAATTTTTGGGTTTGCCGCCGCTGAAAAATAATTTTGAATGGCAAAAAACGAATGAAACGACACAACTCCGCTACCCAAATTTTTACTTTGCCGCCGTGAAAAAAATCATGGGCGAAAGCCTTTTTCGAAACCTCGCCCGAAAATTTTTGCCCGAAAAACTGCGCCGCGACCTGCGCGAGAAATTGGTCAAAACTATTTTCAAAATAAGCAGGACGGACAGAAAATACCCGGTTTTGACCAAAGAAGAACGGGTTTGGCTGGATGGATTTTATCGAGAAGATGTGAAGTTGCTGCGAAAAATCACGGGGCTGGATTTCGATGATTGGCGGCAAAAAAATCTATAAAAAAATTGTGTGAGATTGACACATTTCCAAATTACTCAAATACATTTGACCCATCGAGTTTGGTTTTCATTTTTTTTTGAAAAACCAAATTTGGCATACACTGCAAAATCCAATCAACAAATTAACCAAAAACGAATCAACCAAAATGAAAAGGTACCCAGATGCCATCCGGATTTTGATCGCCATCGACTGCATCATTTTTGGTTTCGATGGCGAGGAAATCAAATTGCTGGTCATCAAACGAAATTTCGAACCCGAAAAAGGAAAATGGTCGTTGATGGGCGGTTTTTTGAACCAATTTGAAGATTTGGAAGATGGGGCGGGGCGGATTTTGCACGACCTGACGGGTTTGAAAAATATCTACGTCGAACAGATTACGACCGCCGGACGGATTGATCGCGACCCCGTGGAGCGCACGATTTCGGTGGTGTTTTTTGCCTTGATCAATATAAATGACCAAGATCAGGAAGCTGTAAAAGCACACAACGCACACTGGTTGAGCCTCGAACGGAAACCAAATTTGATTTTTGACCATGACGAAATGGTCGCAAAAGCACTCGAATATTTGAGATACAAAGCCGCGTTGCACCCGCTGGGTTTTGAACTTTTGCCGGAAAAATTCACGATCCCGCAACTCCAAAAACTGTACGAAGCCATTTACAACATGAAACTCGACCGCCGGAATTTTAGCCGGAAAATCCTTTCCACCCGACTTTTGATCGACACCGGCGAAAAAGACGACCGCTCGACGACCAAAAAAGCAGGGTTGTACCGATTGGACAAGGAAAAATACAAAGATAAATTCTCGTCGTTTTGGCATTTTATGCCGCATCCGGGGATTTGAAAATGGGGCAGCATGGCTCGTTTTTGAAAGTCGGCGCAACATTTTCCAATCTGGAAAAACTACCAAAAAATTCGAGCAAACCGAATTGTGTCAATTTTACACTTTTTTTAAAATGAAAAAAATCATCCTCGCGGCCACCATTTTTATCGCCGCTTTGAATTTCGCAAAAGCCCAAACCCCAGCCATTTTCACCGTCGGCGAAAAACCCGTCGCCGACGTGCAGCCCACGATGTGGGGCATTTTTTTCGAGGACATCAACCTCGGCGCGGACGGTGGTTTGTACGCCGAACTGGTCAAAAACCGCTCGTTTGAGTTCACCAAACCGTTGATGGGCTGGTCGGAACAGAAAATCGGCAGCGCGACGGGCAGTTTGATTGTCCAAAACCGGGGCGAAAAAATGGCCTCGAACCCACGTTTTCTCCGTGCCACGACCAAAAACACGGGCGGCAAATATGGCTTTTCAAACGAAGGTTTTCGCGGCATGGGCGTTCGGGCGGGCGAGTCGTATGATTTTTCTGTTTGGGCAAAAACCGGTGGAAACCTGCCCGACGGCAAGGCGGGTGAACCGATTACGCTAAAAATCGAACTTCAAAACCCGTCTGGCGAGGTCATCGGCAAAGCCGATTTGAAAATTTTGGGCAAAGATTGGACGAAGCAAAAAGTCAGTTTCACCTCCTCCGCGACCGAGCCGAAAGCCAAACTTTTCATTTTTTTGGAAGGCAAAGGCGCGGTCGATTTGGACATGGTTTCCCTTTTTCCACAAAAAACTTGGAAGGGTAGGGCAGGCGGCCTGCGCCCAGATTTGGTGCAACTTTTGGCCGACATGAAACCCGGATTTTTGCGATTTCCCGGCGGCTGCATCGTCGAAGGCCGCGAACTCGCCACGCGTTATCAATGGAAAAAAACCATCGGCGACATCGAAAACCGCGAAATGGTCATCAATCGCTGGAACAACGAGTTTGCACACCGACCCACGCCGGACTATTTTCAGACGTTCGGCCTCGGTTTTTTTGAATATTTCCAACTCGCCGAAGACATTGGTGCCGAGCCGTTGCCGATTTTGAACTGTGGTATGGCCTGCCAGTTCAACTCGTCGGAGGTCGTGCCGCTTGACCAACTCGACCCGTTTATTCAAGACGCGCTCGACCTCATCGAGTTCGCAAACGGCTCGGCGACGGCCACGAAATGGGGCGCACTGCGGGCAGATTTAGGGCATCCCGCGCCTTTCAACATGCAACTTTTGGGCGTCGGCAACGAGCAATGGGGCGAGCAATACGTCGAACGCCACCCGATTTTCACGAAAGCAATCAAAGAAAAATACCCCGAAATTCGCTTAATTTCGAGCGTCGGGCCATTTCCCGAAGGGCCAGAATTTGAATATTTATCGAAAGAAATGACCGCGCAAAAAGCCGACATCGTGGACGAACATTTTTACAAAAACCCCGAATGGTTCCTGCAAAATGCCACCCGCTACGACAATTATCCGCGCTCCGGGCCGCGCATTTTTGCAGGTGAATACGCCGCGCAAAGTGTGGCCGTCATCTCGCCCGACAACAAAAACAACTGGCGGTGCGCGGTCGCCGAAGCCGCTTTTATGACGGGTTTGGAGCGGAACGCCGACATGATTCACATGGCTTCGTATGCTCCGCTTTTTGCCCACACCGAGGGTTGGCAGTGGTCGCCGAACCTGATTTGGTTCGACAATTTGCGGTCGTTCGGCACGCCGAATTATTACGTCCAAAAACTTTTTGCGACCAACAAAGGCACGAAAACACTCCCAATTTTATATCAAAACGCCGCCGCGACGGGTCAGGATGGCCTTTATGCCTCGTCCACTTTTGATGAAAAAACGGGCGAGACCATCGTCAAAATCGTGAACACGACCGCCGCCGCGAAACCTGCGGAAATCAATTTTTCAGGTCTGAAAAAAGCGGGCGGCACGGCAAAAATCCTCGTTTTGAAAAGCGACGACCCCACCGCGATGAACTCGCTCGACGCGCCGATGGCCGTCAGCCCGACGGAAAAAACGATTGATTTTAAAGATAAAAAAGCGGTGGTTTTGCTGGCGGCGAATTCGGTTTCGGTGCTGCGGGTGAAAAATTGAACGGGCAATTCCAGCCTGTTCATAGTTTATCGTTCATAGTTCATAGTTCAAAAATGATTGATTTATCAAAATTAGAAGTCTGGTTCGTCACTGGCAGCCAGCATTTGTACGGCGAAGAGGTGTTGAAAAAGGTCGCCGAGCACTCGCAGACGATTGCAAAAGCATTTGACCTATCGGAAAAAATCGCCGTTCGCGTCGCCTTCAAACCCGTCGTGAAAACGCCCGACGAGATTTTCAAAATCTGCCAAGCGGCCAACAACGACGCGAATTGCATCGGCATCGTGGCGTGGATGCACACGTTTTCGCCCGCAAAAATGTGGATTCGCGGCCTGCAAAGCCTCCAAAAACCGCTAGCCCACCTGCACACGCAGTTCAACCGCGACATCCCGTGGGGCGAAATCGACATGGATTTTATGAACCTCAACCAGTCGGCGCACGGCGACCGCGAGTTCGGTTTTATGATGTCGCGGCTGCGGATGTCGCGCAAAGTCGTCGTCGGGCATTGGCAAGACCCGGCGGTCGTCGAGCGGCTGAACATTTGGACACGCGCGGCAGCGGCGCGGTTCGATTGGCAGGGCGGGAAATTTGCCCGTTTTGGCGACAACATGCGCCAAGTTGCCGTGACCGAGGGCGATAAAGTGGAGGCGGAAATCAAGTTTGGCTACTCGGTCAACGGCTTCGGCATCGGCGATTTGAAAAAATTCGTGGACGACGCGGGCGACGCGGCCATCGAAAAATTGACCACTGAATATGCCGAAAACTATGCGCTCGATTCAAAATTGGTGAAAAACGGCGCATCGCACACCGCCCTCCGCGAGGCCGCCCGCATCGAAATCGGCCTGCGGAATTTTTTGGAAAATGGAAATTTCAAGGGTTTCACCGACACGTTCGAGGATTTGCACGGCCTACTCCAACTCCCCGGAATCGCCACGCAAAGATTGATGGCGGACGGCTACGGTTTCGGTGCGGAAGGCGATTGGAAAACCGCCGCGCTCGTCCGTGCGGCGAAGGTCATGGCGAGCGGTCTGCCGGGCGGCAACTCGTTCATGGAAGATTATACCTACCATTTTGACCCAGAAAATCGGCTGGTTTTGGGGGCGCACATGCTCGAAATCTGCCCGTCGATTGCCGCCGGAAAACCGTCGTGCGAAATCCACCCACTCGGCATCGGCGGAAAATCCGACCCCGTCCGGCTGGTTTTTGACGTGGCGGGCGGCGCGGCTTTGAATGCCTCGATGATTGACATGGGTAATCGTTTTCGGCTTTTGGTGAACGAGGTCGAGGCCGTCGCACCTTTTGAAAAACTGCCAAAACTGCCCGTCGCGCGGGTTTTGTGGAAGCCGCTGCCGGACATGAACACTGCCTGCGCGGCGTGGATTTACGCGGGCGGGGCGCACCACACGGTTTTTTCGCAAAATTTGACGACCGAATATTTTGAGGATTTTTCGGAAATGTTCGGCATCGAAATGACGGTGATTGATGCGAAAACGGACTTGCGGCAGTTCAAAAACGAGTTGCGGTGGAGTGAATTGGCTTTTAAATAAACACATAGGCACATAGGGTTTTCACATAGTCCGCATAGACTCTGTGTTCTATGTGAAAACCCTATGTGCCTATGTGTTGAAAAAATTCAAAAATGAAATATGTGATTGGCCTGGACTACGGCACTGATTCCGTTCGCGCCCTCGTCGTTGACCAAAACGGCCGCGAGGTCTCCACCGCCGTCCATTATTATGGTCGCTGGAAAAAAGGGCTGTTTTGCGATGCCGAAAAATCCCAATTTCGGCAGCACCCGCTCGATTATTTGGAGGGTTTGGAGGCTTCGGTGAAAAACGCGCTCGCGCAAGTTGGCCGTGAAGTCGCCGAAAATATCGTCGGCATTTCGGTTGACACGACCGGCAGCACCCCCGTCGCGGTGGACGAAAACGGCACGCCGCTCGCACTTTTGCCCCAATTTTCGGAGAACCCGAACGCCATGTTCATCCTCTGGAAAGACCACACCGCGAACCGCGAGGCCGAGGAAATCAACGATTTGGCGCACCGCTGGCCGACCGATTTTACCAAATTCGTCGGCGGTATTTATTCTTCGGAGTGGTTTTGGGCAAAAATTTTACGGACGATTCGGGTGGATGAAGCCGTGCGCGAGGCCGCTTTTTCGTGGGTCGAACATTGCGATTGGGTCTCCGCCGAACTGACGGGCGAGACAAATCCGTTGAAAATAAAACGCTCGCGCTGCGCCGCCGGCCACAAAGCGATGTGGCACGAAGAATTTGGCGGCCTGCCGAGCGAGGATTTTTTGAAAAAACTCGACCCGTTGCTCGCGGGTTTGCGCGGGCGGCTTTTTCAAAAAACATTTACTGCCGACGAAAAAATGGGTTTTTTGTCCAAAAACTGGGCAAAAAAACTCGGCCTGTCCGAAAAAACGGTCGTCGGCGTCGGTTCGTTCGATGCCCACATGGGCGCGGTCGGGGCCGCAATCGAGCCATATTCTTTGGTTCGCGTGATGGGCACTTCGACCTGCGACATGCTCGTCGCGCCGACGGCGGAGGTCGGACATCTTTTGATAAAAGGCATTTGTGGGCAGGTGGACGGCTCGATTTTGCCCGGAATGTTGGGCATGGAGGCCGGGCAATCGGCGTTCGGCGATGTTTATGCGTGGTTTCAAAATGTGCTGGCGTGGCCGCTCCGCGAGTTTTTGTCGGAAAAAGAAGCCGAAAAAATCATCCAAAAAATCATCCCCGCGCTGTCCGAAAAAGCCGCCGCGCTGCCCGTTTTGGAAACGGACGCGGTCGCGCTCGATTGGTTCAACGGCCGCCGCACGCCCGACGCGAACCACACTTTGAAAGGCGCGATTTCGGGGCTGAATTTGGGCAGCGACGCGCCGCGCATTTTCAAGGCATTGGTCGAGGCGACGGCGTTCGGGGCGCGGCGGATTGTCGAGCGTTTCGAGTTGGAAGGCGTGCCGATTCGGCAGGTCATCGGCATCGGCGGCGTGTCGAAAAAATCGCCTTTTGTCATGCAAACGCTGGCAGATGTGCTGAATATGCCTATCAAAATTGTGAAATCCGAACAAGCCTGCGCACTCGGCGCGGCGATTTGTGCGGCGACGGCGGCGGGGATTTATCCATCGATTTCGGCGGCGCAGGCGGCGATGGGGTCGGGTTTTGATGCGGAGTTTTTGCCGGATTTGAGGAAAATTGAGGTTTATCAAAAGTTGTACGGGCGGTATTTGTTGCTCGGAAATTTCATTGAAAATGCATAAAAAACGGATGATGCTCGTGAGGGTCTGCGACCCGAAAC
>JANNMS010000279.1:0-6309 GCA_031398055.1 Saprospirales bacterium
GGTTCGAAATAAATTTCGACCTCCAATAAAAAAACTCCGGTTGTTGCCAGCCGGAGTTTTTTTATTGGAGGTCGAAATTTATTTCGAACCAGGTTTAGTTTTTGGAAACCATCAATTTTTGCGTAACAAATTGATTTCCAATATTTAAACGAACAAGAAAGAGACCTGTGTTCAAATTAGCAGTGTCCAAATTGAACGAATTCGAACCTTGATTTGCCGAGAAATTTCTGGTTGAAACCACCGCTCCCAAGGAATTCATCACGACGACAGAAGCCTCGGCTGCTTTTTCACCTTCGAAATTCAGGCGCGTCAAACCGTTGGTTGGGTTGGGAGATATTACCAAGTTAAAATCATTTTTTCCGCTGAGTGGAGTTGAAGTAGTCAACGGACTTGCAATAAATACAATAGAAGAAGTTTCATCAGCAGGTTCATTAGCATTCAAAACTGCGGCATCAATTCCTGGAAGATTGTCCCATTGAAAAATAAAATTGAACTTCTCTTTCACCCTTTTCACGCAGTATGGAAAAACACCTTCTGAATAATCCGCGAAAAAAATGTCATCGAACAAATAATGGACATCAAATGCCGAATCCCAAGTGATACCGCCGTCAATTGATTTGGTGGTGACAACGTGGCGAAAAGAAAGGCCTTCTTGCGTTGCCAACGAATCGCTCAAAGCAGAATAAGCGACGTAAAGCACGCCATCTGCATCAATTCCGGCGGTCGCCATGCCTGAAATGTTGCTATTGTAATTGATACTGGTGCCTGCTGCTGCCGAACCCAGATTCAAATTATCAATGGTATTGTTGCCATTTGCATCAATAATATCCCCGGCAAGGATAAAATCATCGGTTGCCATACTTTCATTCCAGTACAAAAGGCCATTGATGGAGGGGTAATAATTTTTTCCACCATCTGTCAGCGTTGCGTCAGTCACGTACATTCTGCCAAACCAAATGTGGACTTGACCCACGTTGTCAATCAAAATTGAGCCCGCACCGTCATTTGCAAAAATGGCCAAAGAATCAGCGGTGGAAGGAGTCGGATTGGTTGCGCCTGGGCCGTCCGGGTCAACACCGCCGATTTCGGTCAACGTGTACCCTTTGTCAGTGACGTATTTTTCCAATGGAAAATCCAAAACCACCAGCGGTGTATCCCAATCCGTGCCTTTGTTCGAGGATTTCCAGATTTTCGTGTCATTCCAACTGTCGAAAGTTGCGACGGCAACATTGCCATCATAGGCATCAATGGCATAAGAATCGGCAGCAACCGCAGCAAAAGCCGTTTGGTCATAGCCCGGAATGATGCCATCTTGAATATCCCAAGTCACGCCGGCATCCTGCGAACGCCAAAACAAAGGATGTCCATCCATGCCTTGATAAACCTGGCCGCCGTTCAAATTGGAAGCAGTCCCGGCAGTCAAAGCAAGCAAATAAACGGTTTCACCATCCACTGCGGCCTTGCACCAAAGTTGACCTTTTGGTACGGAAGTCGGAACGGTGGTTTCCGTCCAAACCGTTGCACCGGGCGCACGGCGAAGCATGTTTATTTTGTACCCAGCACCAGCTGCGGCGGGTTTGTGGGCAAAAACCAATTCGACGCCGCTTGCAGTCACCACATAATTGGCAAAACCAGTGCGGGTTGTGGTTTCCAAACGGGTTTTGACGACGGTTCCGGTTTTCCAAGCCGAGCGTTTGTTGTAACCTGTTCCCCGGTCGGCATAACCGTTCGTTTCGTTGGACGAAGACCCAGTCCAAGTGGCAGTGATTTCGCCGTCCGGCCATTCGTGGATGCGTGATTGCTCTGTGCCGTTGGACTGATTGTCATAATACGTCTCACCAACGGTTTCATCCAAACCACGAAAAGATACTTTCGAAGGCGGCACGGACGGTATCGGCATGGGCATTTCGGCAAACTCAAAACCGGTGTTTGGCAGAGGAGCGGAAACACTTTTCAGGAATTTTGAGGGCAAATGCGCAAGTTTGCCATGAATCACCCGGTTCGACGACTGCGCCGAAATCGAAGCGGCAAGCGCAAAAACTGCAACGAAAAGCAGGTAGAATTTTAAATTTTTAGTCATTTTTCAAAAAAGTAATTAGTAAAAAAATTGAATTAAGGACAAATGTAAAAGCCAAAACAACACAAATAGATAACACGAAAACACAAAAGTGTAAAAATTAGGCAAAGACAAAACTGGCAAGAGACGTTGAGATGGGTTGTTAAAATAAATAATTTTCTACCTTTGCAAGAAATTCAATTTTAGCTTTTTTACCAATCAAATTTCTTTTCAGTATGAAAAAAGTCTTTACGTTAATGTTTGCTTTGGCAACATTTCTCGCTTTTACCTCAAAAGTTCAGGCTCAAATGCCAGGTACCGAAGGTGATGGTTTTCAAGTTCAAGTCATTATTGACGGTGTAATTACCAATTATTTGCAAACAAATTGTGGATATGGCGTTTCACGCTATGGTCCAGATGTCACACAGGAAATGTCCGCTGAAATTGTTTGGGCAGATGGAGATTCTTTGGGCTGTACTGTACCAACCAATGATCTTACCGGCAAATTTGCCTTGATCCGCAGGGGAATTTGTAATTTTTCTTTGAAATCCTACAATGCCCAGACAAAAGGTGCTATCGGCACTGTGATTGCCAACCATTTCAACACTGCCACAGAAAATGGGTGTAGCCTTATTATTATGACTGGTGGCGACTCGGCTGCCAAGGTGACCACTCCGGCAATTTTCGCCTGCCGAGATATGGCTACGGATATTGCTACTGCACTTGATGCTGGCAAAAAAGTAACCATGAAATGGGTATTCCCACGGATGTACGATGCGACTGCGGCCTATCACTACGCTACTCCAGTTCAACATGTGGATACACTTGACCACATCACGGTTAATTATGCCAACCGCAGCTCGGCTGCTCAAACCGATGTCGTTTTGAAATGCGATATCATCGCTCCCGGCGGTGGCGTTTCTTCCCTTCAACTGCCAATTCCTTCGGTGGCAGCAGGTTTGGATTCTGCTTATAATTTTCCATCGTTCATGCCGAGCAAAGTGAAAGGCGAATTCAAAGCCGTTTTCTCCAACAACAAATTCGTCGAAAGTCGCGACACCTTGGTTCGCACTTTTGAACACACCGATTACACTTGGTCGCAGGCAAATTTTGTCAATGACCCAGGTGGTGTCGGTTCTACAAATGCCGATTTTCTTGCGGGTGATTTCATTTATCAATGCGGTGGTTTGGTTTTGACCGGCGACAACGCAGCCAACAAAAAGGCAACGCACATTTCTTTCGGTATTTCAAACATCGACTCTGTTTACATCGCCGGTGGAAACAGCGGTGAAAATGACATCTTGGTTTTTGTTTATGATGGCGACCCGGATGACAATGGAACGATTGATTTTGCAGATACTTGGGATGCGATGAATGACAATTTCCAACAAGTTGCTTTCGGAACTTACACGATGAATGGCACGGAAAAGGATGGCATTTTGGTTCACCCGACAATTGCAGATGTGAGCGGCAACAATTTCCTCGAACTTGAAGCCAACCATCCGTACTACGTTTCGCTGCTTTACAGTGGTTTGGCGGCAAATACCAGCCGTTGCATCCGTTTTATGAACTCTACCGAAGAGCATTACTTGAACTTCCCAACCACGCCGGTTTATATTGCCAAAACCATGTATTCGGGATGGGCCGGTTCAGTGGTCATGCACCAATTGCAGTTGGATGGTTTTGTCCCACCGGTCAGTGCCAAAAACCCTGTTTTGGCCGACAACAAAGTGGCCATCGCACCAAATCCAGCAACCGACGAAGTTCGTGTTGATTTGAAATTGGATGCCGTCAGCCCAGGTGTTGCCGTTCGGATGATTGACGTCAATGGCCGTATTTATGACTATCAAAAAATGGAAAATTTCCAAAACGGTCAGGTGACTTTCGATACGCAATCCATGCCTTCTGGTATTTATTTCGTTTGGATTTCCACTGCAGAAGGTAGCACCGTGAAACGGGTTGCCGTTTGCCACTAATTTTGAACGATGAACTATAAACTATGAACTATGAACTATGAACTATGAACTATGAACGTTCATAGTTTATAGTTTATAGTTCATCGTTCATCGTTAATAGTTCATCGTTTAAAAAAGGTCTTGCCAGATTTGGCAAGACCTTTTTTTTATTAATTTCATGTGGAATTTAACCGATTGAATCTGAACTACCTTTGCTTTCAAAACAATCTAATTTTTTTCAAACCAATCAATTTCTTTTGAATGAAAAGTTTTTCCGCACTTTTGATGACCCTGTTTTTGGGCTGCTGTTTTTGTTCCAAAACGCAAGCCCAAGGCACAAATGGCAATGGTTTTTTGGTGCAAGTCAGTTTTGGAAATAAAGTTTTAATTTTCAAAGAAGGAGAATGCGGATTTGGCACTTCGAGTTTTGGTGGCGCGGTTCGACCGGAGGACAATTTGGAAGGCGAAGTGGTTTTTGCGTACACCGCTGCAGGCGATTCATTTTTGTGTGAACCAGCTGTCACCGATTTGACCGGCAAATTTGCATTTATCAGTCGAGGCCCGTTGCCGGGGACGCCCTGCGCTTTTTCATTGAAAGCATCGCACGCGCAGGCTGCCGGAGCAAAATGTGCCGTCATCATGAATCATTATGGCGATATCACCCAAACTGGATGCTCGTCGCTCGGTTTGGGCGGCACTGCCGTTTCTCCCGAAGATACCATTCCGGCAATTGGCGTTTCGAGGGACATGGGCGAGGTGATTCGGGGAGCAATTTTGGCAGGTGAAAAAGTGATGATGAAGTTCATTTTTCCAAGAATGTCCAACGCCGCAGCGGCCTACCATTATGCCACACCGGTGAGCCATGTGGATACTTTGAAACATATTTCCGTGCATTTTGCCAACCGAACCAGCGAAATTATCGCAAAAGCAAATGTCAAATGCGACCTCATCGCACCGCCCGGCGGGACAAATGCCTCATTCATCGTGCCAATTTTAAATGTAAATCCTGGGCAAGATGTCTTGGTAAATTTCCCGGCATGGATGCACGCAAAAGTGAAAGGGCTTTTCACGGCCGTTTTTTCAAACGATATTTTTACGGAAGAACGGGATACTTTGACGCGGCGGTTTGTCCACACCGATTATACTTGGTCGCAGGCAAATTTCACAAATGACCCGCAGGGCTACGGACCGAGCAATGCAGATTTTATCGCCGGAGACTTCATTTATCACGCGGGCGGACTTTGTTTTACGGGCAATGTTTCGGGGAGCAAAGCGACGCACGTCTCTTTTGGAATATCAAATATTGATTCCGTTTTTGTGCAAGATGGGTTCAGCGGGGAAAACGACATCATCGTTTCGGTTTTTGATGGCGACCCAAACAACGATGGAAAAATAAATTTTGGCCCCACCTTTTCAGATATGATTGACAATAATCAACGCGTCGCGATGGGCATTTATACGATGAAAGGGGATGAAAAAGATGGCGTTTTGGTCAGTTCTACTTTAAAAGACAATAACGGCAATCCATTTTTGACCCTCAAACCGAACCATCCGTACTATGTTTCCTTGTATTACAATGGCTTGGCAGCATTCCTATTTCGCTCGGTTCGTTTTATGAATTCGTTGCCTGAATATTATATCAATTTCCCGTCCGTGCCGATGTATTTGAACAACAAAATCCAGGAAGGTTTTAGCGGCGGGGTCATCATGCACCAATTAAAATTGGAAGGTTTTGACCCACAAAACGACACGGATTTATCTGTAAAAACTGAAAATCCTTATTTGGATGAAAGTAAAATCGCCATTTTCCCAAACCCAGCGAACGACCAAATGCAGGTTGATTTGAAATTAAACACGATAAACAAAGGCGTCGTCGTCCGATTGATGGACATGACCGGACGGATTTTCGATTATCAAAAATCAGAAAATTTTCAGGCAGGTCGCGTCATTTTCGAAACCCAATCTTTGCCTTCCGGCAATTATTTCATTTGGGTCAGCACGGCGGAGGGCACAGCTTTTAAACAAGTTGCGATTTGTCATTGATTTTTAAAGATCAATTTTCCAAAAATAAAAAGGCGTGGCATTTTGAATGCCACGCCTTTTTTGTCATTTGTCCAAAGTCAAATGTCTAAAATCCAAAGTCATTAAGTATTTGAAGGTACTTGAAAATGCGGCAGAGCCGCTCAATATTTGTAGAAATGCAAGGAAAATTCAATTGAGGTGCGTAGCACCGGAATATTTCGGTGCTACGCACCTCTGGGAAAATCTTATTCCGATGGTTACAAATATTTAGCGGCT
>JANNMS010000296.1:0-15081 GCA_031398055.1 Saprospirales bacterium
AAAGGTGCGTAGCACCGTCATATTTCAATGTCAAATGTTCCGGTGCTACGCACCTTTTTAAAATTTTGGCTACAAAATTCTACAAATATTGAGGTGCTACGCACCTTTTTGAAACAGCAACTTGGAATCATAATTGAGCCAGTTTGAAAAGCGACCCGCAACAAGGGATTTTTCTGGGTCGAGATTGCTACAAAATCCGCATTTCTATTGCCTCGAAAGGCCGGGGAAAAAGCGGCGGCGGCAGGGTGATTTCTTGTGTGAAGGTTTTGAGGGATACTGTTTTCCTGCTCCATATCTTCGATAAATCTGAAAAAGAAAACATCTCCGACCATGAATTGGATGATATTTTGCGTGAGGAAGGGCTTTACCCACAAGAATAATGACGCAAAAAGCAGGGCAGCATCGCGGAGGTGCTGCCCCGTTTTTTTTGTTGAACTTTCAAAAAATGAAAACCCGCCGTCCAGAACAAACCCCGTTCCCCCATCGTTTTTTCAAAAATTCAAATACCCAATTGTGAAAATACCAAACCTCGTTTTCCTCCCCATTTTGCTGTTGCTTTTTTGCAAAAAAAATGAGCCGCACCGCGCTGAACTTGCTTTGGCCTCGCCAGTTTCTGAGCCGCAAATTTTGTCCGAACGCTTCCCGGCACCTGCCGGATTCGCCCGCGAAACCGTGCCCCCAAATTCCTTCGCGGCATGGCTTCGGCGGCTGCCTTTGAAACCGCCGGGCGCGCAGGTCAGGTTGTTCAACGGCGAATTGAAATATTTTCAAGATGCGGTCGCGGCGGTCGCTGAAATGGACACGGGCAACAAAGATTTGCAACAATGTGCCGACGCGGCCATCCGGCTGTGGGCAGAGTACCTTTTTTCACAGAAAAAATACGCGGCCATCCATTTCAATTTGACCAACGGCTTCCGCGTGGATTTTGAAAAATGGGCAGCGGGTCACCGCGTGCAAGTTGCCGGCAACAAAACTTGGTGGGCAAAAACGCAGCCGCCGTCAAATTCCTACGCCACTTTTCGGGCATATTTGGATTTCGTTTTTCGGTACGCCGGGTCGCTTTCTTTGTCGCAGGAACTGCCCGAAGCGCCACTTTCGGAACTCGAAATTGGTGATATTTTCATCCAGGGTGGCTCGCCGGGGCACGTCGTGGTGGTTTTGGATCGGGTGAAAAACCCAAAAACAGGTGCCGTCCGATTTTTGATTGGACAAAGTTTTATGCCTGCCCAAGATTTTCATGTCCTGAAAAATACCGAAAACCCAGCCCTCGGCGCGTGGTTCGAAATCCCAGGTTCGGACAGATTTAAGACTCCTGACTGGAGTTTCAGCCCAGTGGTTTTGCGGCGGTTCCGGGAGTGAAACGGCAGATGAAAAGACACAATTCAAAAAATGTCTTTTCTTGCACCTGCGTTTTTCACTTTAAAAATCCAAAAAATGAATTTTCTCGGCCTCCGCACCCTCAGCTACCACGTCCCCGATTTGCAAAAAGCACGTGATTGGTACACCGAAATTTTGGGTTTTCCGCCCTATTTTGATGAACCGTTTTACGTCGGTTTCAACGTCGCAGGTTACGAACTCGGCCTGCAACCCATCGAAAACACGGAACACAAAACTGCCGAAAACACCTGCACATATTGGGGCGTGGAAAATGTCGAAACGGCATTTCAACGCCTGCTCGACCTCGGCGCGACGGCTTCTGAAATGCCAACCGATGTCGGCGGCGGCATCGTCGTGGCGGCAGTCAAAGATCCTTGGGGCAATCTTTTTGGGGTGATTTTTAACCCGCATTTTACGTTGGCTTGAAAAAAATAGGGCAGCATCGGAACGGTGCTGCCCTATTTTTTTCAAGGTGAGACAAATTGCAAATCAGGTTTGTTCTATTTTTCAAAATCCTCATCGCAGAGCGGCGGAGCGTTCAACAACAGATTTTGCAATTCCGAAAAATTATTTTCTGGAACTTCCTTTTCTGTTTTTGGAAGTGCAGGTTTTTGAATTTGATATTTAAAAACCAAATACCGCCAATAATCCAAAAGTTCTTGTTTCAAACTTTCGGGCATTTGTTCGAATTGCTGAATGAAAACTTGTTCCGTGATCGGTTGAAATGATTAATTTACCAAAACAAAAGTAGCGGTTTTTTCGAAATAGCATCCACCAGATTTTAAGCTTTTCCCCTAAATTTTAGCGCGAAACTCCTGTTTCGGTCGCCTCCCCTGCATCTCCACGAATAACTTTCCCAAATTTCGCCATCGTACCACTATTTTTGTAGTCTTCTTTTTTTAATCAAATCAAACAACAAATAAACAATGCGAACCTCCCTTGCACATCTCATTTGGCTGATTTTACTCCCCGCCGCGAGTTTTGGCCAAATCCAAATCACCTCCATCACCGCCACCAATTCCACCTGCTCGAACAACGGCACGGTCACTGTCCAAATTTCGGGCGGCACGCCATCCTATTGTTACCAAATCAACGGCGGCTCTTGCCAATTTTCCAACTCAAAATCCTACACTTTCACCGGACTTTTCAGCGGCCAACAAACCATCACCGTGACCGACGGCAACTCGACCGCCACCAAAACCGTCGTCGTCGGCGGCAATTATCAAGTCCCTGCTTTGTTGGTCAACGTCAACGGCTGCAGCCTCGCTGCGGTGGCCAGCAAAGGCCAGCCGCCATATCAATATGCCATCAGTTTGGGCGGCGGGCCGTTTTCATCTTTGCAAAGCAGCCCCACTTTCAATGGCGTTTCGGGCAGTTATTGCATCCGGGTGTATGATGTTTGCAATAATTTTACCCAATTCTGCGGCTCGCTTTCGACCAGTCCATTAAATTTTAAAGCCGATTGCTGCCCGGCCTCCGGCGGGGGCAGCGACCAAATTTGCGTCGAAATCACCGACAGCGAAGGCCGAAAACCCGGCGCGCCCGGTTTTTTCTGCGGCGGCACGCCACCGTACCAATTTACCGCAAATTCCGGCGGAAATCAGGTGACGACTGCCGACGGAAAATTTCAACTTTCCGCAAATTGCACCGGCTGGACTTTCACTTTGACCGATGCCTGCGGCGCCACATTTTCCCAAACCGCCTCGTGTATTTCCGCCAATTTGAAATGTGTAAATTGCACGGATGGCACGGCAAAATTAGAAATCACTGGAGGCGTCGCGCCGCTGGAATACTACTTTTCGACCTCCGCCGGCGGCAGTTTTCAACCCAATCCAGCAGGTTTGAACAACCCCGATTTCAGTGGTTTACCACCCGGCGGCCCCTATTTTTTGCAAGCAAAAGATGCTTGCGGCGACACTTCCAAAACCCTCAACGCCAAATGCCTCGGTGCCACCGGGATTTATGATTGCGGTACTTCGACCGTTTCGATCGGGGCACAAACCAATTTTTACCCCGTCAATATTACTTGTCAAAGTTGCGACCCGCCCGTTTCCAAAAATGTTGGTACGGGTTTTTTGGCCGGTTTTCCGGACGGTGTGGGCATTGGAAAAGACACTTTTCTCGTCACCGATGCTTGCGGCGCAACCAAAATTTTGATTTGCCAAACTCTCCAACCGGACATGGAATTTCGGCGAACGTGCAACAGTTTGCAGGCCTGGTTTCAATCAATTTACCAATGTTCGGGCGCAAAAACGCCCATCAATATTTCCACCGGAGTCACTTATTCTATCGCCCTCGCCAGCCAACCCGCGCAAATTTTGCAGACCAATGCAACCGGACTTTTTTTAAATTTGACGCCCGGCGAAACTTACACGATCGTTGCCTCGCATCCGAATTGCGGCTCGGCCACCCGAAACATAAAAATGTATTCCGACAATTATTTTACGCTCAATTATGAACTCGTTCCGACCTCTTTTTTAGAAAATAACATTTGCAAAAAGTCTTACGAACTCAAAACTTGGATTACTCCGACGCCCGAAATGCAGCCGTTTTACCAATTGTCGGGCGGCAATTTTGTCCAATTGGCGGCTGATAAATTTACCAATTTACAGGCTGGAAATTATCAGATGAACGTCCAAAATTTTTGCACTGTCAAAGATTTCAACCTCCCGGAATACCCCGCGCAAATCGATATCCAGTTTCCCGATTGCCCAAATGCGAGTTGTTTGAAACTCACCGGAGCCACGTCCGAACCGGATTGGACCAGCTGGGGCACCTCAAAAAGTTTGAAAGTAAAAAGCAAAGCCAGTTTTTACATCCTCGATTGCCCCGATTTTGGCGGGCCGCAGTGCATTTCGAGTTGGGACGGCAACATTTGCAACCTGCTGCCCGGCAGTTCGCACACCGTTTATTTGAAACCCGGCACGGCGACTTGCCCGGTCGACACAGCCACTTTTATCTTCGATTTGTCGGGCAAGGCGCACCTCGATTCGGTGCGGTTCACGGCCACGGCGGCTTGCTCGGCGGGCAGTTTGGCGAGCCTCGAAGTGCAGGTTTTTGGTGGAAAAGACCCGCTGTTTTTGGAGGTGATCGACAGTTTGACCGGCCAAGTTTTGGCCACTGTTTTCGACGGAAACGGCGACCATAAAATCCAAGTACCCAATCTTTTGGGCGGAAAAAACTATCAAATGCGCGTCGTGGACGACTGCGGAAGTTCGACCGACGTGACCAGTTTTATCACTTTGTTGCCCGACGTCGAGGCGCATTTTCAATTTAAATGCCCCGACCAAATCCGCCTGAACACCGCCGGGCTTTTCGGCGCGAATTACGTTTGGAAAGATCCCGCCGGGCAAACCATCTCGTCGGGGTTGAATAAATGGACGCACGATTGGTTCACCGCCACGTCCTCGACTGCCGGAAATTATTCCGTTGAAATCACTTACGGCTCCTGCCCGGTGCACGTCGCGACCATCGCCGTGCCCGAATTTCCGCCGACCGATGTCGCGTTTCCGTTCGCCGACACGCTGGTTTGTTCGGCTTCAAATTTTGAGTTGCAACCCATTTTGGGCAACGGAAATTTCAAGTTTTTGTGGAGCACCGGCGACTCGACCGAAACGTTAAACGTCTCACAATCAGGAACTTATCAACTCATCGTCAGCAACCAATCGAATTGTGCCGACACCGCGAACGTGTCCGTAAATCTTTCGCCGCAGATAAATGTAGCCATTTCAAAAACGGATATTTCCTGCGGCGGGCAGGCAAACGGCAGCCTTGCCATCGAAAATTCGAATGCCGCGATGCTCAATTTTTTGTGGGAAAATGGCACGTCCGACACGCTGCGCCAAAACCTGCCGCCCGGAAATTACAGCCTCACCGTGACCGATTCTTGGCAATGCTCGAAAGTTTTTGACCTCCAAATTGATGAACCGACCAACCTCGATTTTTCTTTTTTAAAAGAAAACGTCACCTGTTTTGGCGCGGCGAACGGCTCGATTTTGGCCACGCCGACCGGCGGCACAGGGCCTTTTCAATTTTTGTGGAACGATGGCGACACGACTTTTTCGCGCCAAAATTTGACGCCCGGAATTTATCAGGCCACCGTCACCGATGCCAACGGCTGCGAAACTTTGGCCGTCGAAACCATCGCCCAACCCGATTCGCTCGCCGCAATTTTGGAAATAAAAAACGCGGATTGCTTCGGCACGGCGACCGGAAATATTTTGGCAAAACCGACCGGCGGCACCGAGCCGTACTTTTTTGATTGGTCAAATGGCAACCAAAATGCCGCGACCGACCCCGTTTCTGCCGGAATTTTTGATTTAAAAATAACCGACGCGAACGGCTGCACCGCCCAATTTTCCGCGGAAATCGAACAGCCAGAACTTTTGCAGGCCGATTTTTTGACAAAAAATATCAATTGCCACGGCGACGCGACCGGCGAAATTTCGGCCACGCCGACGGGTGGAACACTGCCATTTTCTTTCATTTGGAACAACGGCTCGACCGCCGCGGAGCCAAAAAATTTGCCGACAGGCGACTACTTTTTGACTTTGACCGATGGCCTCGGCTGCACTTTTTTGAAAAATACGACGCTCACCGAGCCGCCACTTTTGACCGTTTCAGCTGCCGCAAAAAATGCAGATTGCCACAAATCTGCCACCGGAGAAATCGCCGCGACGGCCAACGGCGGCACGCCGCCACTCGTTTTTCAGTGGTCGAACGGCCAAAATTTGGGCGCGGTGATTTCAAATTTGACGGCTGGAATTTATTCCTTCGTCGTCACCGATTCCGTTGGCTGTCTCGCCTCAGGCGAGACGACGGTCGGCGAACCGACCCAATTTGTGGCCTCGGTCAGTTTTTCCGAAATCCCATGTTTTGGCGGCACGAGCCAAGTCGAAATCACGGCCAGCGGAGGCATCTCGCCTTATTTTGGGACTTTGAATTTTGCCACGCCAGCCGCCCAATTTTTCAAAATTTTGACCGACAAAAACGGCTGCTCCGACACCTTGGATTTTGAAATAATTCAGCCCGAAAAACTTGAAATTCAATCAATTACGACCAAAAACGCTGGGTGTTTTGGAGAAAAAAACGGCAGCGTCGAACTCGTTTTTTCGGGCGGGACTGCCCCATTTTTGGCAAATTGGACGGGCGGTTTTTTGGGTGAAAAAATCGAAAACCTGCCTGCTGGAAATTACGGAGTCACCGTGACCGATGCCAAAAACTGTCTCGCCTCAGGCGAGACAACGCTCACCGAATCACCAAATTTGACGATTTCAGCCACCGCGACCGATGCACTTTGCAATGCCTCGCCGACCGGAACTGCCTTGGCAACTGCTGCCGGAGGCACGCCGCCACTCGCTTTTTTGTGGTCGAACGGCCAAAATTCAGGGGCAAATATTTCCAATTTGGTGGCCACGAATTATCGGGTCACGGTGACCGACGCGCTCGGTTGCACGGCTTCGGCGAGCGCAATTGTTGGCCAATCCGAGCCGCTCGTCGGCTCGTTCGTTTTTTCTGAAATCCCTTGTTTTGGCGGTTTGAGCCAAGTCGAAATCACGGCAACCGGAGGCACGCCACCATATTTTGGGGTTGAAAATTTCGACACGCACGCCGCGCAGTTTTTGAAAATTTTGAAAGATCAAAAAGGCTGCACCGACACGTTGGATTTTGAAATTTTGCAGCCGCAAAAACTTGAAATCCAATCAATTACGGCCACTGATGCCGGTTGTTTTCAGGAAAAAAACGGGTCGGTCGAGGTCAATTTTTCGGGCGGCACCGTGCCATTTTCGATGAATTGGACGGGCGGTTTTTCGGGTAAAAAAATTGAAAATCTGCCTGCTGGAAATTACCAAGTTGTGCTGACCGATTCAAAAAATTGTACGGCTTCGGCGAGTGCTGAGGTCAAAGAATTTCCAGAAATTTTTGTCGAAATCTCCGCCCAAAATTTGTCGTGTTTTGAAAGTGGCGATGGGGTTTTGATTTTTGAAACGGTCGATGGTGGGGCAGGGCAGCCGTATTTTTTTGAAATAAAACTTGATTCGACCAAAAATTCAGTTGCCGCTGGGACGGTTTTGAAAAATTTAAACGCGGGAAATTATCAATTTACAGTTTCTGACAAAGTTGGTTGCACGGCCAGTTTTTCGGAAATTTTGACCGAGCCGCCATTTTTCAAAATCGAACTGCCGACGGAAATTTCAATCGAATTGGGCGATGAAATCATTTTGCAGCCGCAGATTTTTGGCCAGCCAGCCGACCCGATTTCGTGGAAATGGACGCCAGAATCGGATTTTTTAAACTGTGATTCTTGCCGTTCGACGCTCGCCCGCCCGTTTTTTACCCAAACTTTTTTGGTGAATGCCGAGGACGCGAACGGCTGTTCGGACACGGCGACCGTTAAAATTTCGGTGGACAAAAAATGCCCGTTTTTTGTGCCGAACGTGATTTCGGCGGGCGCGACGAGTGGGCAAAATGACCACGTTATTTTTCAGGCCGCGCCGTGCGTCGAGGAAGTTTTGCGGTTCGCGATTTTTGACCGCTGGGGCGAGTTGGTTTTTGAAAAACGGAATTTTCAGCCGAACGACCCCGCGGCGGCGTGGGATGGTTTTTCACGGGGAAAAGCGGCCAATTTTGGCGTTTTTACCTGGATTGCCGAGTACCGAATTGTCGATGGGCAGCGGGTTTTTGTGGGCGGGGATGTTACGGTTTTGCGGGAATGACCTCCCGATAAACCCGTATCAATTGGTTGGAAAAATCCGCCCCAAATTGCAAAAGCGTTTGGTGAATGCATCCTGCAAAGTGTTCAAAATCATCGTTTTTGGTGCAAACGATGGTGCCAAAATGGGTAGGATTTGAGTGGTGTAATCGAATAAAATCTCTGCGATTTACTGTGATGATGGCTCGTTTTTCAGCGATTGCAAAAGCCAAAACTTCGTCGTCCGGAATTTTTAAATTTGATTTTCCCACTTCGTGGGTTGTCAAAATATCGAATCCAAGTTTTCTCAAAATTTGAACTGTTTCGACCGGGAAATTTTCGTTTGCATAAAGTTTGGCTTGTTCAATCTTCATTGTTTTCGATGATTTCGTTGTCAATTTCTTCTTTGTTTACATCATAGTATGCCCAAGCATTGGCCAAATCTTGCGCCCGGAGCGTCGGGAAATTTTGCAGTAATTTTTCTTTGCCGACACCCATTCGTATATATTCGATGATTGACCAAACCGGAATCCGTGTGCGAATGATGCACGCACTGCCACCACAAACGCTTGGCGTTTTTTCGATTCCCGGAAAATCTGTGGAAATTTTCCGGGTCGCTCGTTGAACGAGTTGGACGATTTCGCTTTGCGACATCTCCGGCAGAATGGCTGTGGCTTTTTCCAATGCAGTCATTTTTGTGTATTTTTTTCAGCAAATTTAGTGGAAGTTTGGAACAGTTACTATTTCAATTCCAAAAAATCCCCATCCAAAATCAGCAATTTCACGCCAATTTCTGAAACCGAACGGTGCGAACTCAACCCGTCCGAAACGATGTAAGTCATGCCTTTTTTCAAAAGAAACGGCTCGCCCGTTTCCATTTCACTGACAAATTCGCCTTCCAAAACGTACACAAAATGCCCTTTTTGACACCAGTGATCGGCAAAATATCCGGGCGAATATTCAACGACGCGCAGCCGCAAACCGGGCAATTGAATGGTTTGCCAAAAGGAAGTTCCCGACGTTCCTGGGTGTTCGGTGCGCGGAATTTCTGACCAATCAAGGGTTTGGAATGGGATATTTTGGTTTTCCATTTTTGAAGATTTTTGGAAAAAATTTGAATCGCTAAAATTTTCAACCCACCATTTTCACGGCCATTTCTCGCCCCAAAATTGCCTGTTTTCGCACCTCGCCCCAGCGGTATCCACCCAAATTTCCGGTGTTTCGAATCACGCGGTGGCACGGGATCAAAAACCCCACCGGGTTGCTGCCGACAGCCGTGCCGACTGCCCGGACTGCTGCCGGGTGGCCGATGCTTTCCGCAATTTTGCCATACGTAGTCACCGCGCCGGACGGGATTTGGAGCAGTGCTTCCCAAACTTTCAGTTGGAAATTGGTGCCTTGCGCCAGCACGGTCAGGTTTTGAAAAGTGCTTTTTTCGGGGGAAAAAATTTTTTGCACGGCGGGTTGCGTCAAATCCGGAGCATGTTTGAGGTCTGCGAACGGCCATTTTTTCTGAAAATCTTCAAACTCCGTGCGTTTCCGGGCTTCATCGATAAAACTCAAACCGCAAATCCCGCGGTCGGCGAGTGCCAAAAAACAGAGTCCAAATGGTGTGTTGTGGTAGCCATATTTGATTTCCAAACCTGCGCCGCCGTTCCGAAACGTGCCGGGCGTGACGCCTTCGATATTTACAAACAAATCATAAACGCGCGATTGGGCAGAAAAACCAGCCGCGTCGGCTGCAATTTGCAGGTTGGGCATTTCCGAAATCCGCTCGCGGAGAAAATCGAGGGTCAAAAATTGCATGAATTTTTTGGGGCTGACGCCGGCCCAATCCGTAAAAATGCGCTGAAAATGTTCTGGCGAAAGGTGCACCTGCCGGGCGGTTTCGGCGAGGTCGGGCTGGCTGCGGAAGTTTTTTCCGAGGAATTCGATGGCCTCGGCGATGCGTTCGTAGTTGAGATTTTGCTCGTTCATTTTCCTGAAATTTTAAATTTTTTGGTAAAAATCATGGTGCAAAAGTCCAGTGGGTTGGGCGGGTGGGCAACCCGAAACTTGTGGGATTTTGAAAAATGAACAGCCTCTTTTCAGATCACTTTTAATTTCACGGCATCGTCCAACCTCAGTTTCGTTTCGTCGTCGAGGGCGAGGCAGATAAAAACATCCTCGCGCTGCATCGTTTTTTGCAGGTTTTCGGCCAAAATGGGGGCGATTTTTTCAGCCAAACAAACCAGCAAACGGTGCTCTCGCCAGCCGTTGGCCGATATTTCCCAAATTTCACTGCCCAAATCGGGGCGCAAAACCGGGCGCACGTGCAGCGGAAATCCTTCGAGCAAAGCCAATTCGGCGAGCAAATCGGAGGCTTTCCAACCCGGCACGAGTGGTTCGTTGACCTTTTTTTCGAATCGGTTGAAATCGTCGCCGACCGAGTCGCCCAGAAAATCTCGCCCAGACCGAAAGTTGCTCGCGCCGAGCCGCAGTGCCCGAAAACCGAGGTCTTGTTCCGTCAAATCGGGGTCGAGTTTGGCATTTTTTTCGGCTTGCATTTTTTCAATCACTTTGCAAATCCGGGCGCGGGTGATCTCGGCGATGTTTTCAAAACCTGCTTTTGCCGCTAGCGTTTTTGGATGGATTGGCTCGGCCAATTGCACCAAAATGAACTGTCGCTGGCCGCCGTCGGCTTGATTTAATTCCAAAACGGCCTGCGCTGTCGTGCCGGAACCGGCGAAAAAATCGAGGACAATCGCGTTTTTGTCATTCGAAAATTGCAGCAAATATTGAATCAGCGAAACCGGTTTTGGAAAATCAAATGCCTTAAAACCCATCAGATTTTCCAAAAAATCGCTTGCGTTTTCATTCGTGCCCACCCCAACTTTTGAATTGATCAAATTGGGCGGCACCTCCGCGTCGTACTCCAATTTTTCGTACGAAGGACTCAATCGCAGCGTCGGGATCGAAATTTGCGTCCCCTTTTTCAGTTCATTTTCCAAATTTTTTTGCGACCATTTGAACTTGGATTTCAAAACAATCGGCTCCACAAAAAAGCCATTTTCAACTTTGGTATCTTCCAATAATTCAATTTCATAACTATCCGTGCCGTAAAATCCTTTCGGAATCACCTGATTTGGAATTCTGGTTTTTACCACGTTGGCCGGAAATTTCAGAATATTTGGCTTGTTGGTCTGATTCAGCAACCCATTTGAACTTGGACTGTTTTTTTTGATGCCCGTAAATTTTACATGGTTCCGCGTTTTTTGATAGCACAAAATGTATTCGATTACTTTTTTGCTTTTTTTGGAAAGATTGGCGGGTGTTTCTGTTTTTGTCCAATTAAAAATATCAATAAAATTATCTTCTCCAAAAATTTCATCCAACACCAATTTGAGGTTTGCCAGTTCATGGTCGTCAATCGAAACGAAAATGACGCCATCCTCGTGGAGCAAATCTTTTGCAATCCGGAGTCGCGGGTACAAAAAATTGAGCCAGTTGGAATGAAAACGCCCCGACGATTTTGGGTGGGTGTTTTGCCCCGTCCGTTCTTGGTAGGTCGCGGCGGTTTCGATAAAATTATCTTTGTAAATAAAATCGTTGCCCGTGTTGTACGGCGGGTCGATGTAAATTATTTTGATGCGATCGGAATAGGCATGGCGGAGCAAACGGAGGGTTTCGAGGTTGTCGCCTTCAATAAAAATGTTTTGCGTTTCGTCCTCTCGGATGCCCTCGCCGAGGGCAGGTCGGAGGGCCGATTCGCGAGGCTGAAGCATGGCAGCACGGCGAGCAGTGGACTTTCCAGACCAATTCAAACCAAAAGTTTCGCGGGGTTCGTTGTTGTCATTTTCCACGTCGCCGACGAGATCGGCGAGGATTCCGAGATTGAATTTTCCATCGGAAAAAGCTTCGGGGACTGCGGCGCGGAGTCGTTCAAGCAAAGTATTTCGGTCGGTGAAAGCAGGAGATTGTGGGTTGATTTTTTCCATTTTGAATCGTTGAATGGACGCAAACTTAGGCCAAGCGGCGGTTTTTCAGGATTTTAGAATTTTAAAAATTAGCAGCATTCTAAAAATTTTAAAATTCTGTAAATTTTGATTCAGACCACTTGGTTTTATGTACAATTTTATTTTAAATTTTTAAAATGACACCACTTTTTAAAAAACTCAATTTTAAAAACCAAAAAACGATCATCGTTTTGAATGCCCCGGCGAGTTTCGCCCCGGAAATGGCCGCGATGTCTGGACTGACGACTTTCCAAAATGATTTTGAAACGGAAACGACTGCCGATTTTGTCCTTGCTTTTGCCACAAAACAGGCGGAAGTGAATGCTTTCGCTGCGCAATTTTCGGAAAAAACGACGGGGGACGTAGTGATTTGGGTGGCCTATCCGAAAGGCAGTTCGAAAAAATTGAAATGCGATTTCAACCGCGACACAGGCTGGGCGGTTTTTGGGAAGATGGGTTTTGAACCCGTCCGACAAGTCGCGATTGATGAAGATTGGTCGGCGTTGCGGTTTCGCCGGGTGGATTTTATCGTGAATATGACCCGCAGTTTTGCGATGACCGAGGCTGGAAAAGAAAAATCTGCCGGAAAAACTGCGCCAAAAATCGTGGTCGTGCCCGAAGATTTTGCGGCAGCGATGGAAAAAAATCCTGCTGCGAAAATGGTTTTTGAAAAATATGCCTACACCCACCGAAAAGAATATGTCCAGTGGATCGAGGAAGCAAAACGGGCGGAAACACGCACCCGGCGCATCGAAAAAGCATTGGAAATGCTTGTGGTGGAGAAAAAATTGAGTTGAACGAGAAGAAAAGACATTTTTTGAAAATGCCTTTTCTTCTTTTCAGGTTCAAAACTCATCGTTTCAGAGTCCAACGCGTCATATTTCGCTCGCCATTGGCCGCCAACATTTCAACGAAATACAGGCCATCTGACCAACTTTCATACATTTCCGAAAAATCATAGACCGTTTCGTGGACATTTTCAATCAACTGTCGCCCCATCAATTGCCCGGAAACATCATAAATCGCCACTTTCGCCCAACCGCCTGCGAAGGGCGAAAGGTCAATCAAAAGTTTTCCGCCATTCGGATTTTGGGAAACTTGCCAGCTTTTTCCAGCGAATTTTCCATTTTCATAAATTTCCAATCGTTTTTGTCCAAGAAGTTGTGTGGGGGAATTTGCCAAGAGGCAAAGGCAGCAACTGAGGAGAACTGCCGTTTTTTTGAAAAAAATTAAATTGGACATGGGAAGATTAAATTTAAGCGTGAAATAATTGGGTGAATGGGGTGCAAAAATCTACGACTGAACAGGTTGTGTAGGTTTTTTAAAACGAAAAAGGAACAACGATGGTTTCAAATTGAAAGCATCATTACGCCAAAAAACGGCAGAGCGGCAGTCTTTCGACACGCCGCTCTGTTTGATCCGCTCTGAACAATGTTTTGTGGATTGGGGAATTGGTTATTGGGAAATTGGTTATTTGAGTGACCCAATAACCAATTTTCCAATAACCAGTAACCAATTTCAATATCCCGGATTTTGCAAAATCGCCCCATCCGACACTGAAATTTCGCGCTCCGGAATCGGGAAAACACTCCGGTATTTTTCCAAACCTGTCTCGTCTTCAAACAATCCGAGCCGCACGACATCGAACAAATAATGCCCTTCAAAATTGAATTCGGCTTTGATTTCGTCGGCAAGTGCGCGGTAAAATTCTGTTTTGTCACCCGCATCAACTGGCACGATGGCTTCCAAACCACGCGCCGCCCGGAATTCATTCAACAAATCGTAGTGCGTCGCCGAGCCGATTCCGAACGCCGCTTCGGTACGAATCAGGTGCATTTCAGCCAAACGAAAAACGTAGGCCGGATTGTCGCGGGTCGCTTCGCCCCGATATTTTTCGGTACGACCGTCGGGCTGGATGCTTTCGTCGTTGTTTTCAAAATTCAAAAGTGCCACGCGCGAATCGCCCGGACGATTTTGGAAAAACGTGTCCAAATCTGCGGACGCCATGAAAAATATCTCCGCCCGGAAAGCATCGTCTTTTCCGTAGGTCAAACTGTTGTAGCCACTTTGGTTTCGGATGTCGAACGACAGTTCAAAAATGCTCTCCGGCGAGTTGCGACGGGTGTAAACCGAGGCCACTTCGCCTGCTGAAAAAAGTGAATATTCCGAACGTTCGATGATGGATTTTGCCAAATCGTAGGCCGCAGCGTAGTCTTTTTTGTACAATTTTACCCGCGCCGAAAACGCATCCACCGTGGTAACGCACACCAAATTGGACGGCAAAATTTCGTCATCCGGGAACGCGCCGCGAATTTGAGCCAGTTCTTTTTCGATAAATTCATACACCTCGGACACCGTGTTTCGGCGAATCACTTCGTCAAATTCCGTCACCCTGTCCACGATTGGAATGCCGAATTCCGAACTTTTATCGAAATAATACCCAAACCACCGCAGCAAATCGAAATGCGCCATCGCCCGGATAAACCGCGCTTCGGCTGCAATCCGCGACTTCCGACCCGTCTCAAAATCGGCTTCCGGCAAATTTTCCAGACCTGCCAACAAACGGTTTGCGTTCGCAATCGTCCGATAAATCGCGGCGTAGGTCAGTTCAGAATATGAATTTTGGGAAGTGACTTCGCCCGCGCCAAACTCGTCGAGCGAGGTCACGTCGTAGCCGCCCGTCGCCGCCAAACCAATGTAGGCATCCGGAAAAAGCAGGTAATTTCCACCGAGATAATCGCGGCTTTGCATGGAAAAATAGAGGCCAACCAATGCATTTTCAGCCCCGGCGGCGGTCGTAAAAACCTCGTCCTCGGCGATGGCGTTGGGCGATTTTTGGTCTAAAATATTGCAACTGCTGACCACAAAAAGCAGCAGGAGCAGAATGGATTTTGATATATTTTTTTTCATTTTTTTAAATTTTTGCTGGGGTGATGGGACACGGATTGCACGGATTGGACACGGATTTTCACGGATTTTTTAAAGTTTAAACAAAAAAAATCCGTGAAAATCCGTGTC
>JANNMS010000298.1:0-8102 GCA_031398055.1 Saprospirales bacterium
GATTTTGGATTTTCGGTTTGGGGCTTTGCTTTAACCGCTTGGAAATCAATTTGTTCTGGGAAAAATGGAACACAGATGACGCAGATTTCTACACAGATTTTCAAGGAAATTTAAAAAAAACTGTGAAAATCTGTGGTGAAATCTGTGTCATCTGTGTTCCATTCATCCCAGAACAAATTGATTTCCAAGCGGTTAAAGCAAAGCCAAAGCCCCAAGCCGAAAATCCAAAATCAAATGTCGCTTTCCTCCATTTGCATCCGCCGCCCTGTTTTGGCAATCGTTTTGAACCTCGCGATTTTGTTGTTTGGGTTCATCGGCTACCGTTCGCTCGGCACGAACGAATTCCCGATTGTTGACCCGCCGGTCGTCACAGTCAACACCAGATACACGGGTGCGAACGCCGAAATCATCGAATCGCAAATCACCGAACCGCTCGAAAAAGCCATCAACGGCATCGAAGGAATTAGAAATATTTCATCGTCAAGCAATCTCGGTTCGAGTTCGATTACCGTCGAATTTGATTTAAATTCAAATTTGGAAGGCGCGACAAACGACGTTCGAGACAAAGTGAGCGAGGCTGTTCGCAGTTTGCCACAGGATATTGACGCGCCGCCCGTCGTTCAAAAATCGGACGCGGCGAACACGATTTTGGTCGTCTGTTTGAAAAGCGAGCAGCATAACATCATGCAACTCAACGAGTTTGCTGAAAATTCGGTCATCCCGCGCATCCAAACCATCCCTGGCGTGAGCAGTGTCCGAAATTTTTCCACCAAAAAATATTCGATGCGGCTGCGGCTCGACCCATCCAAAATGGCCGCCTTGAAAATCACCGCAAACGACGTGAAAAACGCGCTCGACCGCGAAAATGTGGAACTGCCGAGCGGCAAAATTTACGGCGAATCCAACGAACTGATTATCAAAACTGCAGGGCGGCTTTTCACCGAAAATGATTTCAACCAATTGATTTTGAGTGCCGAAAATGGTCGCGTCATCCGTTTTCAAGATATCGGGCTGGCAGAACTTGGCCCTGAAAACGAAGAAAACCAGTTCCGGGTGAACGGTGTTTTTATGACTGGTTTTGGCGTGAACCCGCAGCCCGGGGCGAATTATATCGCCATCGCCGACGAATTTTACCGCCGCGTCGAGCAGTTGAAAGGCGAAATGCCGCCCGGTTTTGATATTTTCGTTGCGATGGACAACACGCAATTTGTCCGCCGGTCGATTGCCGAAGTGAAAGAGACCATTTTTATTGCCGTGATTTTGGTCGTGCTGGTGATTTACTTTTTTTTCCGGGATTGGGTCGTCGCTTTTCGGCCGCTGATTGACATTCCGGTTTCGTTGGTTGGGGCGTTTTTCATCATGTTTTTGGCCGGTTTTACGATAAATGTGCTCACTTTATTGGCAATCGTGCTGGCAACCGGGCTGGTCGTGGACGATGGAATTGTCGTCACCGAAAATATTTACAAAAAAATAGAGGCCGGGATGCCGCCCGTCGAAGCGGCCATCAAAGGCTCGAACGAGATACTTTTTGCTGTGCTTTCGACCTCGACGACGCTGGCGGTCGTGTTTTTGCCGCTGCTTTTTTTGGAAGGTTTTGTCGGGAAATTGTTCATCGAATTTGGCGTGACCATCGCCGGGGCGGTGCTGATTTCGGCCTTTGTTTCGCTGTCGCTGACCCCAATGTTGAACGCCTATTTGGTCAGAAAACACGCCAAACCTTCGTGGTTTTACCGCGTAACAGAACCGTTTTTTGAAAAAATGGAGAGCGGTTATTCTGATTCGTTGGGAAGATTTTTGGGACGACGATGGCTCGCATTGCCCATCATCGCGGGTGTAACTTGGATGATTTTTCATTTTGGAGGTCAATTGCCCAACGAACTCGCGCCGCTCGAAGACCGCAACCAATTTCGGATGTCAGTCACCACGCCCGAAAGTTCGTCCTTCGATTTCACGGATTTTGTCATGCAAAAGGTGGGCAAATTCGCACAAGATTCCATTCCCGAAGCCAATGTCGTGATGGTAATTACTGTTCCCGGTTTCACAGGTTCTGGCGCGTCGAACACGGGTTTTGTGCGGGTAAATCTGGGAAATGACCCCGAAGCACCGCGTCGTTCGCAGCAAGAAATCGTGGACATGGTGGGCAAAAATTTGCGGAAATTTTCCGAGGCGCGGATTTTTCCAATCCAAGAACAGACGATTTCGGTGGGCGGTTCGTCGCGTTTTGGTTTGCCGGTTCAGTATGTTTTGAAAGCCCCGAGTTTTGAAAAATTGAAAGAAAAACTTCCACTTTTTTTGGAAGAAGCCAAAAAATCGCCTGTTTTTCAGGGTGTGGATGCGAATTTGAAATTCAATTTGCCCGAACTGAACTTGACAATTGACCGCGACAAAGCCCGCGCACTCGGCGTAAATGTGGCGGAAGTTGCCCAAACTATCCAACTTTCCCTCGGTGGCATTCGGTACGGATATTTTACAATTGCCGGAAAACAATATCAAATTATCGGTCAACTCGACCGCAACGACCGCAACCAACCTGCCGACATTTCAAAACTCTACGTCAAAAATGCACAGGGCGAAATGATTCGCCTCGACAATCTTTTGACGATGCGGGAGGCTTCCTCGCCGCCGCAATTGTATCATTTTAATAGATATATGGCGGCAACAGTTTCAGCATCGCTTGCGCCCGGGTACACCATCGGAGATGGGCTGGTAGTCATGGATTCAGTGGCAAAAAAGATACTCGACCCTACTTTTTCAACGGATGTCAGTGGCCCATCGCGTGATTTCAAAGAGAGTTCTTCGAATATTCAATTCACGTTTATTTTGGCTTTGGTGCTGATTTTTTTGGTTTTGGCCGCGCAATTTGAAAGTTTTATTGACCCATTTATTATTCTTTTCACAGTGCCGTTGGCAATCGGTGGGGCTGTTTTTTCGCTCTGGTTTTTTAATTTGACCTTGAATATTTTTTCCCAAATCGGCATTTTGATGCTGATTGGGCTAGTGACAAAAAATGGAATTTTAATTGTCGAATTTGCCAACCAACTCCGGGAAAAAGGCATGGAAAAACAGGCAGCCATCCAAGAAGCCGCGCGAATGCGGCTTCGCCCAATTTTGATGACAACCATCGCAACGGCACTCGGTGCAATGCCGATTGCACTGGGTTTGGGCGCAGGTTCGGCAAGTCGTATTCCAATGGGGACAGTGATTGTTTGTGGATTGATGTTCGCGCTGGTTTTGACTTTGTATGTGATTCCGGCGATGTATTCGTTTTTGTCTGGGAAAAAGAAGGTTTTGATGGAAGAATCGCCTGCACTGGATTGAATTTTTGCTGAAAAATTTAACCCAGACATTTTTGAACTGAAACCAGATGATTAGCCATTTCAAAATAAAAATAATGAATTTTCAAAAAATAACAACGCGTGTCGTCGCCCTAATTTTCTCCTTTTCCCAAATTAACGCCCAAACTATTCTGACTCCACCAGAAGCCATCGCAATTGCTCTGGAAAATAACCTCGGTATCAAAATAGCCGAAAACGAACGTCAAATCGCCAAAAACAACGCCACAAAAGCCAATGCTGGCGGTTCTCCCGAAATCAATTTTGTTGCTGGACTTGGAGGCAGCAATGTGAACACTCGTCAGGAATTTGCAAATGGACAAGAGCAAAACAGGAATTTTGCGTCAGCATTCAATGGAAACGCAGGCGTTCAACTTACTTGGACATTATATGATGGAAAACGGATGTTCCGCACACTCGACCGTTTGAATGCCATTGTTCAACTGTCTGATTTTCAACTTCAACTCGCTGCTGAAAATTTGACGACCGATGTTTTATTGACTTTTTCAGAAGCCGTTCGACAAAATCAAATCATCGCAGCGACGAAAAAAAACCTGCAATTTTATGATGAACGCATCCGTCTCGCACAAGCCCGGGTCGATGCGGGAACTGTCGGCAAACCCATTTTGCTGCAAACACAAATCGATAAAAACGTACAAGAATCCTTACTTTTTCAGGCAGAAAATGCACTTGCCGCATTAAAAATCCAACTCAATTTTTTAATGTTAAAACCGGCAAACGATATTTTCAACTTGCCTGATTCGTTGGTTTTAAATGAAAATTTGACTCTCGACGAATTTTTGCAAGCCGCTGAAACTGGAAACCGTCAAGTTCGGATTGCACAACAACAGGCCAGAATTGCAGAAATAACCATCGCCGAAACCGAGGCACTTTACAAACCTCGTATCAATCTGAATGCAGGTTACAATTTTGCGCGGTCTCAAAATCAAGCAGGATTTCAACTTTCAAATCAAAATTATGGATTGAATGCCGGGGTAACTTTGGTTTACAATATTTTCAATGGCCACAACACTCGGCGACAGGTTCAAAACGCAAAATTGTTGGCGACAAACGCCAAAATTGTCACCCAACAAAGTTTGATTTCCATAAAATCCGACATTGCCGTAGCATTCTCGCAATGGCAAACTGCTCGGCAGATGATTGTTTTAGAAAACAAAAATCTCGAATTGACCCGCGAAAATTTAAAGATTTCAGAAGACCGTTTCAGGCTTGGCGGTTCTGATATTTTACCGCTGCGCGAGGCACAAAAATCTTTTGAAGATGCCCAAATCCGGTTGATAAATGCGCGTCAGCAGGCGAAAATGGGGGAAATCCGGTTGTTTCAATTATCGGGTCGATTGTAATTGGATTGAATGGAACACAGATTACACAGATTGGACACGGATTTTCATGATTGTTTTTTTTGAAAAAAAGGAACTATTTAGCACCCCAAATTCCCGAAGGGAATCTATGTTTATAGAAATTAACAGAGCAATCACGAATAATCCCGAAGGGATTTTATGTAAAAACTGTGCTTTACAATATAAAATCCCTTCGGGATTTAGTAGAAATGCCTTTTATAAGTGCTATAAACATTGATTCCCTTCGGGAATTTGAGGGGTGCTAAATAGTTGCGAAAAAAAAATCCATGAAAATCCGTGTCCAGTCCTGTCAATCCGTATCCCCTCCCACCCCATCAAAATAACATATATCCGACAATTCCCCATTTATAAAAATCTTTTCTATCTGTTTTGTAAAAAACCAGCGCAACAACGCCATTACCTTACCTCGCACAATGGGACCACAACCATCCCGCAAATGACGGCATCCAAGAAAACACCGACCATTTGCACCCAAACCTGATTTTTTAACCAGCAAATTCCAGCAAACATGGCAGCAAAAAATGCTTCCGCCCCGCTCACCGAAAGGCTCCTGCCCGACGAAACGCGCAACGGCATCATCACCAACATTCTCGCAATCGACAAGCAAACGCCCGAACTTCCCATCAAAATGCTCGCGCCCGGCAAAAAAACCAAAGGCATGGGGCAAGCCAGTTATGGGTTCGCGAGCGAAATGTCGCTTATCATTCAGACCTTTCCTGACCTGCTTTCTACGACGTTTGAGACGACCGTGGCGAGCAAACTCCAAAACATCGACGACGTAGACCAAGTCCTGGCGCATCTGGTCAAATTGACGCAACGCTACCTCAATGCGCGTCAAGTGCTCGGCAGCGAGACGATGGAAATGTCCAACGACGCCTACGCCAACTTGAAACGCCGCGCCGTGAACCGTGCGGACTACAATATGGCGTACCAAAAGGTCAAGGTCTTCTACGAGAAATCGAAAAAAGAGCAGCAGCAAACCATCACGGGAGCCAAAAAAGATGCTGCCCTCGACATCGCGGGCGATGCTCCAAACCTCCCGAACTGAAAAACGCCCGTTTCCCAAAATTATCGTTGGCGACTACCCCCGAAATAGGTTTAAATAAAACTCCGGAGATTTATTTAAATGTCCATCCGTTATTTTATACGGTTGGACATTTATTTAAATCTCCGGGTTTGTTTTTAAATCTCCGGTAGTTTAAAAATGTCTCGGGTTGGTTTTTTAAATCTTCGGAAGTTTAAAAATGTTTTTGGATATTTTTTTGAAAGTTTTGAGATTTGGGAAAGTATTTGGAAGCATATTTGAATGTTATAGAATTTATATTTGTATCATTTTTATATCCTCTATTTATAAATAGATTTTATCATTTTAATATTTCGTAATAATTTTAGTAATTACTTACTACTTTGCCCCAATCCCTATTTTCAAGAGTTTAAATCGGCGGTTTTCCATCAATTAATAGGGTTTTTATTAAAAAAATAGAATGTTTAGATTAATAAATTCCTAAATTTATTTTTTTAATTTTTTTTCACATCAAAAACAATTGAAAATGAAAAACGAATTTGCCGTTAATTGGGTAGCCGTTTTTGCCCTAATAATAGCCTCCATATCAATTTTGTTTTCATTTTATATTCATGCCGAAAGTTCCATGAATAAAACAAGGGTGGAACAGATGGTTTATCTAACAAAAGTGAAAACATTATCCAAGTTTCAGCAAGACAGTATAATTCGAAAAATTAATACAGATTCTTTCAAAGATGATTTTTACATAAACCAACTTTCAATCCAATCGGATTGGATAATTTTCTATGTCTCCGTTCTTTTTGGGATTTTTGGGATAGTAGGCTTTGTAATTTTTGATAAAAAGATTGAGCAAATACAAAAAGATAACAATGATTTAAAAATAAATTATGAATCGCATTTTTCAGAACTTTTAAGTAATTTCAATACATTGAAATCTGATTTAGAAACGAATTTTACCACTCATAAAGAAAAATTAGAAACCGATTATATTGAGTTAAGAATAAAAAATAATGCAATGTTAAGTGCCATTTCTACGCAAACGGAAATAACACTTATTCAGCAAGGAGAAGTTTCGGCCTATTTTAAGCAAAAACTTACTTCCATCTCTTTTGTATTAGATTCTATTTCATTTGCAAAAAATGATGAAGAGAAAAAACGAGTCGCCATTTCAATAATTCAAAGATTAAAAGCAGCACTTGAAGAATTAAAAGTTGCCATGAATTCTCCCGGCACAAGACATTTTTTCATAAAGAATCTAGCCTATGATGAACTCGTTCAAATTTTAGACAGATTTCTTAAAATAAACGAAAAGCATATTGTGGATTTGGTTATAGAAATTAGAATGTTGCTCACAACTGCTCAAAATGAAAAAGTAAATCAAGAAAAACACAAACAACAATCTGATTAGAATCAACTATTAAAACGCTTTATAAAATGTTTACATCAAAGAAAAAAATTGTAATCGAAGCCTTTAAAAAACAGAAAGAAAAGTTAAACGAAAGAGCCAGTTATGAAGAAGATGGTGCTTGGTCTATATATACCAAGCAAATTATCAAAACCTCTTTCGGAGAAAAATCTGAATTTTATGACGTTTTTGTGGATAGGATAGAGCCAAGATATCATTTTAGGCATGACATTACACAAGAACAATTTGAAAAATTTACAAAAGAAACAAAAGTAAAATTAGAAAAATTCATTGATGGCTGCATTGAGATTGTTAATATTAATGGAGTTTATCAAGAAGAAAAGCCAAACTTTATCTCTAAAATGTCAAACGAATTACTTTGGACACTTATAGGAAGTGTAGCAAGCGTAGTTTTTATTGCTGGATATTCTATGTCCGATATTTCCCATAAAATAGACGAGCAAAAATTTGAACAATCAATAGAAAATAAGCGGGACAGTATAGTTATGCTTATAAAACAATTAATCACCAGACCTGTATCTTCCGATAGCATAACCAATAAAAATACCCCCAAATAAAAAGGAAAGTACTAAAAAAAAGACCTGTCCAGAACACAATTCATTTATTTTTAATTAGTTGTGAAATTGGGTTAAAGAAGTAAGTAGTTGCCAAACTTAAAGCCAGTAAAATTATAAAAAATACAACAATAAAATATGAAAAAAATAATAATTCTGTTTTTTGTTTCAATTCTTATTGGGACATGTACCATTACCCGCTCGCAACAAGTGTTCCCGGACATTGTGAACATTGCTCGTGAGGATTTTTAACCCGCTCGCAACAAGTGTTCCCGGACATTGTGAACATTGCTCGTGAGGATTTTTAATCCGATACGTACCGTCGGCAGGTCTCCGACCTGCATTAGTTTGTTTAAATTTTCACACGCAGGTCGGAGACCTGCC
>JANNMS010000021.1:0-15275 GCA_031398055.1 Saprospirales bacterium
TGTTTTCAGGCGCGAGTTTTTACATAAAATCCCTTCGGGATTTCTCGTGCATGTCCATTTCAATTTCTATAAACATAGATTCCCTTCGGGAATGGATTTTAATGCGTTTGACCTGAATAGAAAATGCTCTTTCCAAACCCCGAAAGAAATAGGTCAGTTTTGAATGTTTTTCAAAAAGTCTCGAAGCACTTCGATTGGGATTTCGTGGCCACCAACGAACGGTTTTTCATCAAAATCGACCGAATTTTTCCTTTCAATTTCCTGCACCGCAGTCAATCTGTCGGGCGTCAAAAACGGATCGGTCGAGCCGTAAAGCAGGTACAAATTTTTTGTTTTCAAATAATCTGCCGCAGATTTGTAATCCAAATCTTCCGGCGGCATGCCCGACCAACAAATTAAATCGTGAAAATTTGGGCGTTTTTCCATCATCCAACGGCAAACTGTCGCCGTGCCTTGCGAAAAACCGAGCAAAACCACGCGAACATCGGCGGACAATTCGGGCAGATATTTTTCCAAAATGGTTTGCAAAAAATTAGAGTAGTCGCCGATTTTATCTTCCCGGTGTCGCCGGGTCATCCAAGTTGCTGCGACATCGCCGTCGAAACCTTTTTTATAAAAATGGTTCAAACCTTCGGGTGCCACTACCAGTTTTTTGCCGTCGTCGAGCAGCTCAAATTTTTTCAAAAACTCGTCCGCAGTTTGAGCGTAGCCATGACAAACTATCCAAAATTGGCGCACCGCCGGGCTGGGTTCGCCGAGCAAAAAATAGTGGCCGGTCGTCTCTATTTTTATTTTATGTTGTAGCATTGTGCGGTGAAAATAAGTTGAATTACGATTTTTGAATTACGATTTACGATTTTGCTAAAAAATGGACATCGAAATTTTCAGACAATATTGCCTTTCAAAAAAAGGAACGACCGAGGACACGCCGTTTGACGAAGTGACGCTTTGCCTGCGGGTGATGAACAAAATTTTTGCGATTTTGCCTTTAGATGCCGTGACGGCAACGGCTGCACTAAAATGCGACCCGGATTACGCCATCGAACTACGCGAAAAATACCCGGAAGTGCAACCCGGTTTTCACATGAACAAAAAACATTGGAACACCGTCGAGTTGGAAGGTAGTTTGGATGCAAAAATGCTCCAACATTTGGTGGATCATTCCTACGATTTGGTGGTGAAAACTTTGAAAAAAACGGAGCGAGTGAACTATGAACTATAAACGATGAACTGTGCATTTTACCGTTCATCGTTAGGAGATGCCCAACTGCAAATCGGGCATTTTTCAAAATCATGCCCTCGCGCCGGGCAATATTTTCTGCCAAAAAAAATAATTTGCAGGTGCAATTTATTCCAAGAATTTTCTGGGAAAAGTGATTTTAAATCGCGTTCTGTCTTTTCCACAGTCTTTCCATCGGACAATCCCCATCGCGCCGCAAGCCGAAAAATATGCGTATCCACCGGAAAAGCAGGGTGCCCAAACGCTTGCGACATCACCACCGAAGCCGTTTTGTGGCCAACGCCCGGCAATTTTTCGAGGGCCTCAAAAGTTTCGGGGACGCGACCGTCATATTCATTTACCAAAATATTTGAAAGGCCAAAAATCGCCTTCGATTTGGCAGGCGACAGGCCGCAGGGACGGATGATTTCCTGAATTTCGGCGACCGAAACCTTTGACATTTCAAACGGATTGTCGGCGAGGGCGAAAAGTTTCGGGGTGATTTGGTTCACCCGAACGTCGGTGCATTGGGCAGAAAGCAGCACGGCAACGAGCAAAGTGTACGGGTCGGCGTGTTCGAGCGGGATGGGCGTTTCGGGAAATAATTCGTCCAAAATCGTTTGAATTTTGGATGCTTTTTCTCGAAGTTTTTCGGGTGGTTGCGTTTGTAGTTTGCTCATTTTCAATGATTTAAAATCAATTCGAGAGCGTGATAAATATTTTCAAAAATTGCTCTGCTTTTTCAGCATCCAACGTCACGCCGGTTTGTTCCAACCGCAACAACAAAATATTTTCCGCTTCCCAACAAACCTCGGTCGGCTTTTGCAATGGCATCCGAACCGTGAAATGCTCCACCAATTTGTCTTCTTCCAAGCGATAAAATTGCAGATAAAAAACCATTCCGTCGGCACTGCTCGTCGCGGCGGTCAGCCAACCATCTTCGGCAGAAAACGCCGGGATGACCGTCGGAAAATCAATTTTCCCAGCCAAACCGCCGTCCGATTTTCTCACCAAATCATACCATTTTTGCTTCCCGGAAATTCGTTCCACCAAATACAAACCCAAAGATTCGTACTGCCCGAGGTAGTTTGATTTTCTAGAAACCGAGTCTTTTTTGACCACCAAAACGGAGTCGGCAACCGTTTTTTCAGTGCCATTTTCAAAAGGCAATTTGAAAATGCGTTTGTCCACATATTTCTTTTTCGAATCATCCAAAAGCCCGCTCGGTTTGAGGTCGTAAACTTTGTAAAAATCCGTGCCTTCCATCAATTCGGAAACATAAAAAGGGTAAACGACTTCCATCGTTTCGGCCAACGGAGCGTACGAAACTGCCCGCGGAACAAAAGATTTGGTCGGCAACCAGCCATCCTCGCGGCGTGGCAATTTGGAAATCGGTGGCGCAGGAAACTCCGGCGAAACCACTGAACCGGCGAATCGAACCTCGTAAAACTCTTGCGTTTCCGTCGGTTTTCCATCAGAATATGAAAAAGTGATGCTTTCGTATTCGCCTTTCAAAGCATACAACCTGCCCGGCGAGGTGAAAACAAAGGAATCGGGGGTCATCGGGTCGAGCGAAAGCGTGGAATCGTGGCGACCAACGATGACATATCCGAGGCTCAAATCGGTCTCGGCAGCCTGCCCAGCCAAATTGGCCGAAGCGGAAAAGGCTAAAAAAACGATGGTGAAAAATCTTGAAATCATGCCACAAAACTACTTTAAGAATTACAAACCCTGATTTTTGTACCTTTGAACTTTGTTTTTTGTTAACTTTTTGTCTCAATTTTTAAATTCCAAATTTATGGAAAAACAGATTTTCACTCAATCTGAGTTGCAAGAAAAACTATTGCCAATAATTCGGCAACAAGGAATTTTATATAAAAAATTTAAAAAAGTCTATGCAAAAAAAGCGGACGGCGGGGAAAAAATAAGCACGATAACAAATGATGGAAAAGAGACCGAAAACATAGCCAAATCGGGCGATTTTATTATCCAAAATCAGACAGGCGCAGGTGAAAAATATATCGTTCCGGCACATAAATTTCTTGAGAGATATATCTTTCATAAAGAAAACGACAACGATTTTGATGAATTCGAACCAACAGGAACCATCATCGCTATTGAATTAACAACTGAATTTTTATTACAATTTCAGTTGAATAACCAATTCTATTTTATGGCAAATTGGGGCACAGAAATGATAACAAAAAAGGGCGACTTTTTGGTCGCCCCGCCCGATTTCTCGGAAATTTATCGTATTGCCAGAAAGGAATTTTTCGAAACTTATATTTTAGGTTAATGGTTATTGAGAAATTAGTTATTGGTGTACGACGAACAGCCAATTTTCCATTAACCAATAACTAATCAATAATATCGTAAGTAAATCCAGCCGAAAGGCAAATGTTTTCCTGCCCAATTCTTGGTAAATTTTTGTTGACCGCCGTCGGTTTGCTGCGGGTGTATCTCGCTTCCGCAAATACCCCAAATTTATTAAATCGCGGGTGAATCCCAATGCCCACCGCAACGCCCGGAGCAGAATTGTTTTCGGCCTCGTCGTCTTTAAAATCTTTGATTTGTGGCACATCTTGGTCATCCACATAATTCAAAATGCCATAAGTAAAATCCGAACCAGTATTGATTTCCATTAAAAAACCGGCATAGATGTAGGCAAAATTCCGGGGGAAAAAGTGCAACTGCGGCGCAAACAAAAATTGAATCGTGTTGGCTTCCAATTTCGCCGTCGAAGTCCAAAGTTGGTCGACCACTTTATATTGTGCTTGAAAATTGCTCACTGTTTTGCGGTAAAAAATGTCAGAGCGCAAAAACAACCGCTCGTGAACCTTCAATTTCCCGGTGACTCCGAAATGAAAAACAGTGCCTTGCGTGCTGTCTTTCAATTCATCCTGTTTGATGATTCCGGAATTCCAGTCCAAAATCGGCTTCAAATTGTCCGTTCCGCCGATAATGCCGACGCTCAAAGTTTGGCTTTTCAACAAAGCCGGAAAGGTAAATAGGAGCAAAAACAACAAATTCGTTGTAGAATTTTTCATAGAAAATTTAATCGTGGTGTAGATTTAAAAATTTGGAAAATCGCGCCGATTTCTTTTTTCCGGCGGCAGCGAAGGTAGTTTTCGAATGATGAATGAAAAATGGTGAATGATGAATTTTGTCAGAAATTCATCATTCACCATTTTTCATTCATCATTTACCTAAAACTGCCACAAATCATGCTCGAAATTAAAAATTTCGGACTGGATTCGCTCGGCTGCCATCAATTTATCCGTTCCGGTGAGGTAATCTTCGAGTCGGCGGTCGTACAAATTATTTTCTTTGATAATCGTCGAAGCAAAAAAACGCATCTCAAAAATATCTTCCCAAGTCGTGTTCGAAGCCAAATTATTGCCCAAAACGTAGGCTTTTTGGTGCGCCAAAACAGGCCGTGCAGTCGGGTAGTGCACCCAAAAAAGCGGTTTTTCATACCTGAAATTCCCGTCGGAATCGGTCGTCGAAATCAGCGGGGCGATGCCCAAAATCCGCACGCGCATCGTGCTGGTATTTTTGTCAAAAAACCAGGCCTCTTTTATCCGAAACCGTTTTACATCTTCTGGATTAATTTCGTTTCGCACAATTTTAATTTCTTCCTCACCCGTTTCAACATTCCATGTTATGATAGTATCGATTTTTGACAACAAATTTTCGACCTCCTCTGGAACCAACGGTTTTTGAAAACGGTCATTTTCGGCATCGTAAACGGTCAATTCGCCACTTTTTGCAGCGTTCGCGAGGTTTTGGAAAAGCGGACTTTCCGGGCAAACGAACGGCAAATTCATCTTTTCCCGAACATCAATCACACGCCAAATCCGGCGTTCCCACGAAATATCGGCCTCGCGGAGGGCAGGGTAGGCCAAAACTTGTTTTTGGGAAACAATCTGACGGTCAATAATATCATCCAAACCGGGCGGCGGACTGGATTCGGTGCGCGTTTGCGCCGACAAATTTTGAGCGAAAAAAATCGCTCCGGCGAGGGCAAACCAATGGCTTGCCTGTTGAAAAACAGACTTTTTCATTTTGAAAAAATTAGCAATAAAAAAAATTGGGAATGAAAACAACGGAGGATGCCGGCAGTCCGCGTTCGTAAAAACAAAAGCAAAACGGGCGAGCGGCGGGTCGGTATTTTTACTTAAAAAAATTTAACACTTTGAGAATTTGGAAAAAATGCCAATTTCGCCCTGAAAAATTTCCCCAATTTCACAAAAGCCAAATCAACCAATAACTAATAACCAATAACTAATCACCAACACATGGCAAGAATCGCAATGCTCGGCGCAGGTTTCATCGGCAGGTTTTACGCCGATTCGCTGCACGGACTCCGCAGCAAAGACAAAATCACCTCCGTTTATTCTCGCACAGAAACCTCGGCCAAAAAATTTGCCGACGACTACAAAACCCCATTTTGGACCACCGATTTGCACGCCGCGATCAACCGAAAAGACGTGGATGTGGTCTGCATTTCATTGCCAAATAACCTGCACCTCGAAGCAGTTTTGGCTGCCGTGAAGTACAAAAAAGGCGTGATGTGCACCAAACCACTTGGTCGGACGGCCAAAGAAGGCCTGCAAATGATGAAAGCAGTGGAAAAAGCGGGCATTTTCGCCGGTTACCTCGAAGATTTGTGCTACACCCCAAAATTTTTGAAAGCCGAAAAAACCATTCGCACCGGCGCGCTCGGCAAAATTTTGTGGGCGCGCAGCCGCGAAACCCACCCCGGCCCGCATTCGGATTGGTTTTGGGACAAAACGCAGTCCGGCGGCGGCGCAATTTTGGATTTGGGCTGCCACTGCGTCGAAATTTCAAGAAATTTTATTGGAAAAAATGTGCGCCCCGTCGAGGTAATGTGCTGGGCCGACACCCAAGTCAAGCCGATCGATGCCGAAGACCACGCCATTGCTTTGGTAAAATATGAAACCGGAGCAATCGCCCAATTTGAGGTTTCGTGGGCATTTCGCGGTGGTCTCGACCTGCGCGACGAGGTGATGGGCACGGAAGGCACGATTTGGATAAATAATTTTTTGCGTACCGGTTTCGAGATGTTTTTGTCCGGCGCGGGTTCGGGCTACCTTTCTGAAAAAGCAGAAACGTCGAGTGGTTGGCTTTTTCCGGTCGGCGACGAAGTCCACGAACTCGGTTACAATGCCATGTTTGCCGATATGTTGAATGCTTTTGAGGCAAAAACGCAGCCTGCCGAGACGTTTTACGATGGTTATGTGGTCAACGCGATTTTGGACGCGGCCTACAAATCGGCCTCAACCAAAAAATGGGAACCCGTAAAATTGGAAGTTTGGCGCGGCGATGCAGCCGCTGAAATCATCTCGCCCTTCAAAGAATTCGATGCTGACCACTGGTTTTTGACCGAGGAAAAAACGCACGACGGGCAGCACGTTTTGATTTTGAAAGAGAAAAAATCGGGGCAAATCGTGCGTCGAAATTTGTGAATTTGGACAAAAAATTTGGGGGTTTTGGAATTTCAAACAGCCCCCAAATTTTTGGAAAGGTTTTATCGAACCAAAAGCACATCGCCTTCCACCATTTTTTCCCGGCCGTCCGAAAATTTTACCCGCCCAAACCATGCATAAATCCCTGGCGGTGCGAGTCGTCCACTCACTTTTCCATCCCAACCCACGTCGATTTGATTGGGCAAAAATTTCCCGGATTTATAAACTTCTGCGCCAAATCTGTCGTGGATTTGGAACTCCAAAATTTCTGAAACTCCGCGGTCGGCAAACACGATAAGCCGTTGATTTTCAATCTTTTCAGATGTCGGAGAAAAAATATTTGGGACAAAAATTGAGCGCTCTTTTTCGACACAAATTTGAAAAGTATCCATCGCCACGCAGCCGCTGACATCGATTGCGAAAACTGAAAATTGGGTATCATATTTTGGAAAAAACCACCCGCCGCCCTGCGATTTTTCAAAAACTGAAAATTGCTTCGGCGTAAAAATCAACGTGTCGATTTGGCGGCTCGAAATGGGATTCCACCGCAGCGAATCACCCGAAAAAATGCAAGTGTCCGCGCCCGCACTGAACTGAAAACCAGGGCCTTCCGGCAAAGTCGCGGCATATTTTTGGGTGCAATTATTCGCATCGCGGGCTTCAATTTGAAAATAGCCGGGCGGCAAATTTTCCCAATCTGTTTGGCTGGAAAACGGTGCATTTTCAAATGAAAATTGAAAAGGCGCAGCCCCGTTCGCGGTCGAAATTACATGGATTTCGCCGTTTTTTTTGCCAAAACAAGTCTCGCCCGCCACTTCAAAATTGACAATCAAAGAATCGGGCGCGGTCAAATTTTCCGAAAATTCGAGCGAGCAGCCGCGCACGTCGGTCACCGAAACTTTGACTTCGCCCGCTGGCAAAATCTCCGCGATTCCCGCATTTTCACCATTCGACCATTTGAAAGAATAGGGTTTCGTGCCGCCTGCGATTTCCGCCAAAACTTTACCGTTTTTATCGCCAAAACATCGGACGGCGAATCCGTTGAAATCGGATAAAATTTTCAGTTGCCCTGTCAAAATCGGTGGTTCAGAAATTGAAAAATTTGTGGTTTTTGAAACGCCGTTCGCGTCTGAAATTTGCAAAACAAAACTGCCAGCCGCCAAATTTTGGAGAAAAACCGTGTCGCCGATTTGGGAAAGTTGACCGACCCAACTTTGGCCGGTTTGCAAGTTATTTAATTGAAAACCAAAGGGTTGCGCGCCGGAAGTTGGGGCGAAATAAATTGCGCCGTCCAATTTTCCAAAGCATGAAATGTCTTTTTTGAAAAAACTAAAATCCACCGCGCAAGCCACCGAGTCGAATGAAACGGCGCGAAAAACAAGGCTGTCGCAGCCGTTTTTGTTCGTCCAATTTTCCTGAAAATTCCCAACCTCGCTCGGTTTGCAAGTTTTTTCAGTCAAAAAAACCGAGTCATTTTTAAAAACTTCGAGGAAAAAAGTGCCATTCAAACCACTTTGAACGACGCAGCCGTTGGCATCCGACAACAGATTTATTTGAAAAATAGCGGACGCGGGCGGCACGACGGGCAAAAAATCGCCCTGCGAAATGCCCGTTGCCGAAAACTGGTTTTGCCCGTCCGTCCAACCAATTTTGAACGGCTGCCCGACGCTCGGCAAGGTCAAACTCAAATTGGCAGTGTCGCCAAAACAAACGCCGTTTGGTCCGCCGGTGATTCCAAATTGTGTGGATAAAACATTGAATTTCAAGCCGTTGGCATAACCTGGCGCGGCTGAATTGTAGGTTTGGCAGTCCGAAAAAAACGTCCAATTGTTGCGATTTCTGATCCGGTCGATCCATTCCAACTGCGTTGTCGGCGTGATTTGGCCGGTGTATTTTGAAAAATCGCTCGCCCCAGTTGGCTCCATTTTGAAACACGGAACGATTTCCGGCGGCAGGTTTGAATTTTGCGTTGGGCTGTTCGCGCAACTTGCTTGCCAGACGGATTTTGAATTAAAACCAAAAAGTACGTCGCCAGAATATTCTGCATCATTGTCATTTGTCGTTCCGAAGTTTTGCCAATTTCCACCAGCGAGGAAAAAAAGTTGGTCGCCGCCTGCATTTAAATTTACGGCCATGCCTTGCGCAAATCCTGTGTTTAGGTTTTGAACCGTCCAATCATCGTCTGGCGAGATGAATTTGTAGGTTCCAAAATTGGCGGAACTTGTCAATTGGTAGGTCAAAATCGTTCCGGCTGGGATGGTCGCTCCGGTTCGCGTGAACCGAATCGTGCCTTCACTTTCGCCCCAGCGGTTGGTTTGGCAACGTTCCCAGCCGTTGTCGGTCAGGTCGAAAGTCGTGCCGGGCGGGATGTCTTTGAAACACACAAAACTCACCTCGTCGCCGCCCGAAACTCCAGTGCAAGCAAAATTATTGGCCACCACGCCGAGCACCGCGATGTCGCCCGGCAAGATTTTTTGCGCAGGCAAAGTGTTGACAATCAACAAAGTAAAAAGGTGGGCGAAAAAACGCATGGCTGATTTTTTAAGGAAAACCGGACAGCAGATGCCCGAAATTTTCAAGCAAATGTATTTTTCAAAAACTCAAAAATCACAGTCTCTCCAATTTGTTGTGACGGTTTGCAACCCATTTTCCAAAAATAAAAATGCCGCCGGGAAATTTTCCCTGCGGCATTTTAATAAATTTCAATTCGAAAGTCGTTAGCCGATCGAGGTCAAAAATTATCTCCGTTCGTCTGGCATTTCGTCCACTTTCCGCCATTGCATGTCGCCCGTCAAAAATTCGTGGGTCGCAATGATGGCCGTGTTCGGCAGGCGTTCGTAAAATTTCGAGATTTCGATTTGCTCTTTATTTTCCTGCACCTCTTCGATGGTGTCAGAATTGACGGCAAATTCTTCCAATTTGCGCTGGATTTCCCATTTCAAATCGCTCGCAATTTGCTTCGCACGTTTGCCAACAATGGAAATGCTTTCATAAACATTGCCAGTGATGTTGACAAATTCCTGCACGTCGCGGGGCTGAACGTTTGGGTCGAGACCTTGTGCCTTACTTTTGATATCGCTCATTTTTTATAATTGAATTAAATGAATTTTAAAGAAATTTTATTTTAAAAAATTGGAATCAGAATTTACAGAATTTTAGAATTTGCGGAATTCCGTACATTTTAAAAATTCTAAAATTCTGTAAATTCTGATTCTGACACTACACCTTCCCATCTTTCAACCGCTTTTTCACCTCAGAAATCTTCGCGTTCGACTCTTTTTTTACCTGTTTTATTTCTTTGGTAAATTTCCCGGATGGGTATTTTTCCACAAAATCGTCGCACCGCCGGATGGTTTCGTTGAAACGGTCAACCTGTTTTTCGACCACCGAATTGTCGGCGAGCAAAAACTGCGATTTTGCAATCAAAAACAAAACCTGTTCCGCTTCCGGAGTTTCCGGATAATCTCGCAAAAGATTGTCGAACGAAATGACCGCCGATTGGTATTGCCTCAAATTATAGTACAATTCGCCCTCGGCGTAGGCTTTTTGCTCCAATTTTCGCCGCATTTCGTCAATCAATTGATTGCACAAATTCACTCGGTCACTGCTCGGAAACAAATTGACGAAAGTCTGAAAATCGTCAATCGCCTTGATTGTGTTGGATTGTTCGAGTTTGTAAATTGGCGAAAGTTTGTAATTTGAGTACGCGGCCATGTACAAAGCCTCTTCCCGGAGCGGCGACGAGGTAAAAGTGTTGGCGAAATTTTTAAAATAATACGCCCCCAAAATGTACTCGTGCAAATGATAATGGCAGTAGGCATACTGAAAATATGCCTTTTCTGACTCTGTCCGGCCTTTGATACTCGACAAAACGAGTTCAAAAAGCGTCTGGGATTTGAGGTATTCCTCTTTTTCGTAGTAAGAAAATGCCTTGTTCAGGATTTTGTCCACGTCGCCGCTGATGCGAATTTTTTCAAATTCGCTTTTGCAAGCGGTCAAAAAAAGGAAGGAAAAAACGAAAATTCTGATGAAATTGCTCATATTAGGGCGCAAAGATAGAAAGGGTTCTGAAACTTAACTTCTTGAAAATCTAAATCTTTCGAGAAGTTGGACATTGAATTTTTACATTTGCGGGCAAATCGTCCCGGAAAATTTTAACAAACTGCTCAAAATCGAAGCGCGGGGTAAACGTGCCGTCCGCCAAAACTGTTGCCTAAATTTTTTATGCGAATTTCCATCACACTCATTTTCCTCGCAAACCTATTTCTCCCGACCTCCTCATTTTCCCAAGTTTTCACCATCGCTGGCGCGCGTCAACAAGCCCTAAATTCGACAGTCACCGTCCGTGGAATCGTGACGAACGGCGCGGAATTGGGCACCATCCGTTATTTGCAGGACGGCACGGCGGGCATCGCGGCTTTTGGCGGAAATGCTGATTTAAACGCTTTGAAACCAGGCGATTCCGTCGAAATCACCGGCGTTTTGAAAAGTTATTTGAACCTGCTGGAATTCAGCCCGGTGACAAAAATTACCTTGATTTCTTCGCAAAACCCGCTGCCCGCTGCGAAAAAATTGACCATCGCAAACATCACCGAAGACTTTGAAAGTCAATTGATTGAGGTGAATTGCGTCAATTTTGAGGAGGCAGGAATGTTGTTCGACGTTGGAAATCACTTGATTCGCGACACCGAAGGCGGGACGATAAATGCCCGGATTGCGACCGCCGCGTCGCCTTTGCTCAACACAAATATTCCCGAAGAAAGCGTCAAATTGACCGCGATTTTGAGCCAATTTCAAAGTCAATATCAATTGCTTGTTCGCGATTTTCCCGATTTTCAGTTGGCTTCGAACTGTTTTTATATTTCAAAACAGCCTTTTCAAACCGACCTTTCGGCAGCAGGTTTTGTGGTAAATTGGCAAACAAACTTGCCCGGTTTTGCGGTTTTGAAATATGGCGACAACCCAAATAATTTGAGCCAAGAAATCCAAGCGACTCCGAACGGCATCAATTACACTGCCAATTTGACGGGTTTGACGCCCGGAAAAATTTACTGGACGCAGGCCATCGCCACGAAAGGTTTGGAAAAATCAACGTCCGATGTCGTGCCGTTTGCAACCGTTTCGAGTTCATCGGGGCAAATTTTGGTATTTTTCAACCACGATGTTGACCTTTCAACGGGCGGCGGGGGCATCGCGCCGGTTGGACAAACGCCGACAGAAATTTTGAACGCCATTTTAGATAAAATAAATAATGCTGAAAAAACGATTGATGTCGCACTTTACAACAACGACCGCAGCCAAATTACAAATGCTTTGAAAGCCGCCCAAACCCGTGGCGTTCGCGTTCGATATGTTGCGGCGTTCAAAGCCAGCAGTCCCGCACTTGATCCGCCGCCCAATTTTCCAGTGATTTATGGCAATGAATTTAATTTGATGCACAACAAATTCATGGTCGTCGATGCCGATTCGCCGGACAAATCATGGGTGCTTTCCGGTTCGATGAATTGGACAAACCAAAACATAAACCAAGACTTCAACAACTCGCTATTCATTCAGGATCAATCACTTGCGCGTACTTATCAAATTGAATTTGAGGAAATGTGGGGCAATTCTGGCGACCAACCGGACACGATAAATGCAAAATTTGGCTCTGGAAAAACGGACAACACGCCCCACCGATTTATCATCGGCGGCGTCCCGGTCGAGTCTTATTTTTCGCCGTCCGACCAGACGAACACGCAAATCAGGCGGGTTTTGGAATCGGCGGACGACAATTTGCAGTTTTCATTGTTGGTTTTTACCAAAAACGACTTGGGCGATGCGGTCGTCGCACGGCACGCCGCCGGGGTTTCGTGCCGGGGAATTATTGACAATTGGAATGACAGCGGCTCGGAATTTCAACACCTGATTAATAATGGTGTCGGCGTGATTTCTGACCAACCCGCGCCGATTGTTCACCATAAATATGTTGTTGTCGATGCTTTGAAACCCGATTCCGACCCGACGGTCGAGACTGGGTCGCACAATTGGTCGGTTTCGGCGGAGACCGTGAACGATGAAAACACGCTGATTTTGCACGACGAAACGATTGCCGTTTTGTATTTGCAGGAGTTCAATAAAAGGTACGTCGACCTGAACACAGCCACGCAATCGTCTGAAAACCTGCAAGTTAGCATCTTCCCAAACCCTGCCCGCACCACTTTGACCTTCGATTTTTTGGAAAAAAACGAGGGTCAAAAACGGGTTGAAATTTGGGATGCCACCGGGAAAAAATTCGATACCCAACATTTTCCAGCCGGAGCAAAACCGCTCGTCCGTGTGGCCGATTTGCCGGACGGATTTTATTTTTTAAAAATATTTACCCGCGATGGTTTCGCAGCCGTTTCGTTTCAAAAAATTTGAGGTCGCACAGTCCGGCGCGGCGCATTTGGTCGGGACGGACGGCATTTTGCTCGGTGCTTCGGCTGCCGTCGAACCGGGCGACCGACGGATTTTGGACATCGGAACGGGGACAGGTTTGGTGGCTTTGATGTTGGCGCAACGGACTGAAAATCAACACGTTTACGAAACTTTTAAAAGTTTCGTAAACGTGCATCCGACGATTTTGGGATTGGAAATCCATGCACAGTCAGTGTGTTGCGCGGCTGAAAATTTTGGAAAATCGGCGTGGAAAAATCGGTTGAAAGTTGTTGAAAAATCGGTTCAAAATTTTTCAACAACTACTTTTGAAACCTTCGATTTGATAGTCAGCAACCCACCTTTTTTTTCCGAAAAAATAATTTCACCCGACCCAAATCGCCGCCTCGCCCGGCAAATCGAAACTTTGCCGCCGCTCGATTTGATTCTTTCAGTCAAAAAATTGCTCGCCCCGGCAGGCCGGTTTTGCGTCATTTTGCCAAAAAAAGAAGGCCAAAATTTTTGTGAAATGGCAGCGGTGAACGGCCTCTGTTTTTCTAAAATTATAAAAATAAAGAGCCGTACGGAGAAAATGGTCGAGCGGGTTTTGTTGGAATTTCGGCGGCAGCCTGTTTTTTTTGGGAAAGAAAAATTGACGATTTTTGGGGATGACGGAAAATTTTCGGCGGCGTTTTTGGAATTGACGAAAGACTTTTATTTGTGAAAGTTTTGAACCTTGCTACCTTTCCCCCGGATTTACAGAAAACTTCAACAATGTCGAAATCGAAAAAAGTCGCCCCAAAACCTGTCCAACCTGCCGCCCGCGCCGCAGCCCAACCCATTTCAAAACCTTTAAAAAATTGGCTCGACCGCCCCGCTCCCGCGCCGGAAAACGTGGATTTATTGAAAAAAATCTTCGGCGGCGTGGCGATGGTTTCGCTTTTGGTGATGCTTTGGCTGGCTATGGGCAGCGGCATCAACGCCGACGATAAATATCAAAATGACTACTCCGAAAAACTGGTCAATTATTATTCGACCTTCGGACGCGACACTTCCGCTCTTTTTATCAAAGATGGAAATATGCATTTGTACGGCGGTTTTTTCGAAATCGTCACCGGTTTTGCGAACAAAACGATGGGTTTCACCCCAAAAACGGTAGCATATCACAACGTTCGCCACGTTTCGAGCGCGTTTTTGGGCTGGGTGGCGATTTTGTGCGCGGCACTTTTGGCGCGTTTGATTGCCGGTTGGCAGGCTGCGATTTTGACTTTTTTGCTGCTTTTTCTCTCGCCCCGATTTCTCGGCGACTCGTTGATGAACCCAAAAGACATCCCGTTTGCCGCCGGTTACATGATGGCTTTGTACAATTTGGCGGTCGTTTTGCGCGACATGCCGCAGCCGCGCCGGGCAAATTTGTGGGGACTCGTCGGTGGCCTGGCGATGGCTTTGGCGACGCGGGCGGGTGGTTTGTTGCCGTTTGCGTACTTGTTTTTGTTCGCCGGTTTGCACTGGTTTTTCAATGGCTGGCTGAAAAATGAAGGCGAAAAGCAGCCCGAAAAAATGGCCATTTTGAAAAAATATCTGGGCGTTTCGGTGGGTGTTTCGCTGGTTGGATATGCTTTGGCGGTGGTTTTTTGGCCTTATGCTTTGCAAAATCCGTTGACCCGTCCGTTGCACGCGCTTTCTCAATTTTCGGCTTTGGAAGTTCAAATCCGCGTTCTTTTCGAAGGAAAAAACGTGATGTCCGACGTGACGCCGTGGTATTATGCCCCAAAATGGATTGGCATTTCGATTCCGCTGGCCGCGCTTTTTGGCTTTTTTGGATGCCTCGTTTTGGTACCTCGCTTGTTCAAAAATTATAATCCGTTGCTGGTCAGTTTGGTGCTTTTTGCGGCTATTTTTCCGGTGTTTTATGTCGTTTACAAAGACTCGGTTTTGCACGACGGCTGGCGACATTTGACTTTTGCGTACCCGGCAATTGCCATTGCAGCGGCACTTTTTTGGAACGAATTGTCCAAAATGTTCGGTTCCATAAAACCTGTAAAATATGCGATTTACGGTGTTTTTGCTTTGATGCTGGCAGATTCGACGGCTTTTATTTTTCAAAATTCAAAATTTCCGTACACCTATTTCAACCCACTGGTCGGCGGCACGGATGGTGCTTTTGGAAA
>JANNMS010000030.1:0-42402 GCA_031398055.1 Saprospirales bacterium
GGTTCAAATATTTAGGTGCTACGCACCTCTGATGGCTGATGATGCGTATTTTCTACAAATATTTAGGTGCTACGCACCTTTTTGACCAGCAACTTGAATTCGTAATTGAGCCAATGTCTTTCTTAAATCACCTGAAAACCCTGAAAATACGGATCGTCGTCATCCAAAATTATGGTGTTGAATCCCGTGACCATCGCCCAACCTTCGATGCTCGGACGGATGGCAGGCCGCCCGGCGACCGTCGTTTCCTCAGCAATCCGACCCGTAAATTTTGAACCGATAATGCTTTCGTGGACAAAAAGATCGCCCATTTTTAATAAATTTTTTGCGTGCCACTGCGCCATCCGCGCACTCGTCCCCGTGCCGCAGGGCGAACGGTCAATGGCTTTTTCGCCATAAAAAACGGCATTTCGAGCGGTCGAAGTGGGGTCGAGCGGTTTCCCAGTCCACAAAATATGGCTCAGGCCGTGGATATTTGGGTCGCCGGGATGGACAAATTGGTGGTGCGCGTTCAGCCGTTTTCGCATTTCCCGCGCCCAGCCGACGAGTTGTTCGGCGCGAAAATTTTCGAGACCCGGAAAATTTTCCTGCGGGTCCACGATGGCGTAAAAATTGCCGCCGAAGGCCACATCCACTTTCAATTTTCCCAAATCTGGGCAATCCACCTCCAAATTTTGTGAGAATAAAAACGACGCGACGTTGGTCAGCCGCACCGATTTTACCTTTTTTCCTTCCTGAAAATATTCGACTTCGACCAGTCCGGCGGGCGTTTCGAGCCGCAACCGACCGGGTGTTTTGGGCGCGACGAGACCTTGTTCAATCATAATCGTCACCGTGCCGATGGTTCCGTGCCCGCACATCGGCAGGCAGCCGCTGGTTTCGATAAAAAGTACACCGATGTCGTTCGCCGGGTCGTTCGGCGGGTACAAAATGCTGCCCGACATCATGTCGTGGCCGCGCGGCTCGAACATCAAACCGGTGCGGATCCAGTCAAATTCGCGGAGAAAATGCAGGCGTTTTTGCATCATGTTTTCGCCCAAAAGTAGTGGGCCGCCGCCCGCGACGAGGCGAACGGGATTGCCGCAGGTGTGGGCATCGATGCAGAAAAATGTTTTTGTCATTGGAAAATTGTAAACCACAAAGAAACATCAGGAAACATAAGATTTTGAAAGCCAAGTTCTTCTGTTTTCTAATGTTTCTTTGTGGTTTGTTTGCCAAAAGTCATTTTCAATGCCCGGAATTTATCTGCACATCCCATTTTGCAAAAAGGCTTGCCACTACTGCAATTTCCATTTTTCGACTTCCCAAAAACTGCGCGAACCGATGCTCACGGCCATTTTGCACGAGTTGGAATTGCAAAAAAACTACCTCGGCGGGGCGGTTTTGGACTCGATTTATTTTGGTGGCGGCACACCTTCTTTGTTGAAAATGAACGAGTTGGAGCAAATTTTTGAAAAAATTTATGCACTCCACAAAATCTCCGCCGACGCCGAAATTACGCTCGAAGCCAACCCCGACGATTTGACGCCCGACAAAATTTTTGAACTGAAAAACCACTCGCCCGTCAACCGTTTGAGCATCGGGGTGCAGTCGTTTTTTGATGAAGATTTGGTTTGGATGAACCGGGCGCACCGGGCGGAACATTCACGTTTTTGCCTCGAAGATGCGCTCGCAGCGGGTTTTGAAAACCTGACGGTTGACCTGATTTATGGCTCGCCGACGACTTCGGACGAGCATTGGCAAAAAAATTTGGAATCGGTTTTTGCCTTGAAAATCCCGCATTTTTCAGCGTATTGTTTGACGGTTGAAAAAGGAACTGCGCTCGGCGATTTTGTAAAAAAAGGAAAACAGCCGCCAGTCGACGAAGAAAAAGCCGCCCGGCAATTTGAATTTTTGATGGCCGAGGCTGAAAAAGCAGGTTTTGAACACTACGAAATTTCAAATTTTGCGCGCCCCGGGCACCGCGCGCAGCACAACTCAAATTATTGGTTGGGCGAAAATTACCTGGGCATCGGGCCCTCGGCGCACTCGTTCAACCAGGTTTCGCGGCAGTGGAATATTGCCAATAACGCATTGTATATCAAGAGTTTAGAAGCAGCGACCGTGCCTTTTGAACTGGAAATTTTGACACCCGAAAATCGGTTCAATGAATATGTGATGACTTCGCTGCGGACGGCTTGGGGTACGGATTTCAAAAAAATTGAGGCGATGGGCGAGCGTTTTGCCGTTCATTTTCAAAATAAAATCGGGGCAGAAATTTTGGCTGGGCGGGTTTTGAAAAACGATAATTCGTTCGTGCTTTCAAAATCAGGCAAATTGATGGCGGATGGGATTGCCGCCGAAATTTTTCTATAATTTTTTGCCAAAAAACCGGTCAAAACCGCTCCGTAAAACTGACATTTTTTACCCAAAATCTGTGGGTAGATTTTTCCTTTCCAAATTATTGTTTTTAGAAATTTTAAGTTTTTGAAAAAACGCTCGGCAAGTTTTGTCGAGCAGCACGTGGATTTTCAATTAAATTTTTAAAATATTGATAATCAATTTTTTAAGTCAAAAATTCAAACTCAGGTGCTTCCATTTTCTGAGCAAGTCACGGATTTTTGGGTAGGTTTTTCCATGAAAAAATATGGCTATTTGAAAATTTTATAATTGAAAAAACCTGAAAAATGGGGTCACAGATTTCCAATGCAAATAGTTGATGTTGAAATTGAACGGCACTTAATTTGTATCAACTTCTTCAATAAATTCTACCTGTTATGCTGAGAACTACTTTTAAAATCAGTTTGAGCGCACTGCTTTGCTTGTCGGTCGGGCAAGTTTTTGCAGAGGCGTTTTACTCGCAACCGCTCGACGCCAAAGAAATTGCGATTGGAAATCTGTTGGCTTGGGAAACGGTGACGGAAATCGAAGTGGCCAGTTTTGTCATCGAAAAATCGATTGACGGCGGCAATGTTTACGAAGAACTCGGCATGGTTTCGGGCGCGGGTTTTAGCATGGTCGATAAAAGTTACCGGTTCATGGATTTGAACGCGATGCATCCGAAAAATTTTTATCGGTTGAAAGAAGTGGGCACGGACGGCACTACTTTTTACTCGTTCCCGGTGGTTTTGGAAAAGAAAATGCAGAACGTGATGAAAGTGATGGCGATGACAAACCCCGATGTGAGCAAAAATTTCAAGTTGACTTTGGATGTTTTCGCGGCGGTGGATTTGAAATGCACGTTGGCAAGTTTCAGCGGAAAATCATTGCATACTTTTTCGCAAAAAGCGGAAAACGGGGTTTCGGTGGTCGAAATGAACTTGGAAAATTTTGAACCGGGCATTTATCAATTCAAAGTGCAGGTCGGCGAGGAAGTTGAAACCATCATTTTGCGGCGCGTGGCCGATGAAAAAACGACCCGTCCGCCTGTTGCTTCGCGGAAAAAAGGGCGCGGTGGCAAGTAATTTTTTTGAAAAAATTTTGTGTTTGAATATTGATTGGGGTGCCAGCGAAAAGCGGCACCCCATTTTTTTTTGTCATTTTCCCAATTCACGGGCGCGTTCCAACGCTGCATTTGCGCCCGCCACGATGTCGTTGTGCAAAGTCGTTTCGCGGAAAACTCGGAGGGCTGCTTCGGTGGTTCCGCCCTTGCTGGCGACTTTCGAAATCCATTCGTCGCAGGAAAAATTGGCTTGGTTGTACAAATCCACCGTACCTGTAAATGTCTGAGAGACAAGGAGTTCGGCCTCGGAATCGCTGAAACCCATCTGCCGGGCGGCCTCCATCATCGCCTTCATAAAATAAAAAACGTAGGCCGGGCCAGAGCCGCTGATGGCCGTGCAGGCGTCAATCATTTCCTCTTTTTCGACATACAAAGTCTTTCCGGTGGTGTTCAAAAGGTTTTGAACCATAACCAATTCGATGCGCGTGACGGCATCGGTGGAAGTGTAGGCCGTGACGCCTGCGCCGATTCGGGCGGGCAAATTGGGCATGGCTCGGACGATTTTTTGCGAACCCGTCCCACGTTGAATAGCGGATAATTTCACGCCTGCCATGATGCTCAGAAAAACTTGCCCCGGCTCGGTGAGGCCGCCGATTTGTTCGAAAAGTTGGGGCGCGTCTTGTGGTTTGACGGCCAAAATGTGCAGGTCGGCCTGCGAAACGCAAAGTTTTGGGTCGGTAAAAAAACGGCCTTCGTATTGTTTGGCGAGCGATTCCGCTTTTTCTGGGGTGCGGCAAAGCACCATCATATTTTCTGGGGTGACGATGCGGCTGTGCAAAAAACTTTGGGCATAAGTCATGCCCATGTTGCCGCCGCCGAGGATCAGGATTTTCATTTTTTTAAATTAAAATTTTCAGCAAAAAGGCTTTCAAAAAAGAAATTGCATCCAAGAAAAGGCGAAAAAAAAGAATGGAAGTAGTACATACTTACTATTTTTAAAAATAAGCACTCCAATTCCCAACCCGAGCGAAATGCAATTCGTATATTTGGTAGAAAATTTTATTGCCCTAAATACTTGACAACACAAAAATTTTTACTCTAACTTTAACCAAAAATAAAAAGGAGGTCTACCATGTTCGCACGCACAACAATTTTATTCGTCATGCTGAGCATCCCCTCGTTGGTTCTTAGTCAAACTAATGCCGACAAAACGATGCTCAAATCTTTTAACCTGCACGGGATCTCGACCATCCGGTTGGATTTGCCGGGGCAAGTTGAAATCAAAACTTGGGACAATCCGACCGTAAAAATCGAAATTGCGGTCAGTTTGGCCAACGGCAATGCCGCGATGCTCAACGAACTTGCGAATGTTGGAAGATATAACCTTACCGAGAAAACCACTGGAACTGAAATGACTATCTCCGCAGAAAATTTAAGTAAAATTATAAAAGTACGTGGCCAGGAATTGAAAGAGCACATTGCTTTTTTGGTTTACGCGCCGAAAGATGTGCCGGTCACGGTTACCCAGGCTCTCGCCGCGAGCACGAACAAATAATTTAAGAACACCCGGCAGCCCGCCGGAGTCCCCACTCCACTTGAAACACACTCCATCCAATCATTTGAGAACACGCTTTTTTGGGTTTGACGATGCCACCGTCAAACCCTTTTTTTATTTTTGGCAGGAAACAATTTTGAAAATGCCAAACGTGTAGGCTTCAGGTAACTAATTTTGACCTCAGTAAATTAACCAGAGAAATTCCCCCCCATTTTTTTATCCATCAGCCATACTTCTTGAAATGAATACTTGCCCAACACTTGCTGCCGGAAAATTTTTTAGAAAAATTTTCGGCTTGCCGTTTTTTTTCACGGCCATTTTTTTCACCGCTTTTTCGAATGGAAAACTTTTTTCCCAAGCCGATTTTGGAACTGGTTTGCTGGAAGATGACGCGGCATTTAACCAAAATGTGGAAATGTGTGCTGAGTTCAGCAACGACGGGCGGCGAGCGAGCGACTTGCCACGGCAATTCAGTTTGAGGCCATATTCCCCAATTCCGCAAAATCAAGAAGGCATCAATTCTTGCATTGGTTGGGCGATGGGTTACGCCGCTTTGACTACCCAAAAAGCATATCGGGCAGGAGAAACCAACCGGCAAACAATCACCAATCAGTCATTTTCGGCCATGTTTATTTACAATCAAGTGAAGGCAGGCAATTGTCTTTCGGGCGCTTATGTCCACACGGCTGCAAAATTTTTGAAAGAAAATGGCGACTGCGGGCACCGCGAATTTGATAATCCATCCAGCGATTGCCTGCGCGAACCTGCCGAATCATTAAAAAAGACCTCGAAAGAAAATTCCATCAAAGATTATGTGGCCTTGTTCAACCGAGACTCCGAGGCAAAAACCAAAGTGATGCGTACAAAACGCAGCATCGCAGAGGGAAAACCCGTCGTGATAGGCATCCGAATCAAAGAAAGTTTAAAAACTTTGAAAAAAGCCGACCCGATTTGGCGACCAACCGACCGGGCGAGCGACAATATTTTGGGTGGGCACGCGGTGGCTGTGGTTGGATACATTGACTCGTTGGCTCTTTTTGAAATCATGAACAGCTGGGGTCAAAAATTTGCCGACGACGGTTTTTTTTATATTTCTTACCAAGATTTTACCAAGTATGCTTTTCAAGGTTTGCAGATGATTTTGGAAGAAGAAGAACTCACGCCAGACCAAATCGCCGAAATTGAAAGCATGAAAATGGAAAATGACCCAAAGCAATATGCCGGAAAATTTGCGCCAAAAAATAGACCCACCGCAAAACCCAATACAAATACAGCGGCAACGAGAAAAATCGCCGCAACGACCCCGCCAAAAAACAACAGCAACTCCATTTCAAGAACAAATTCGGGTTCAAATCCTGTTTCAAATTCCAATCCCACACAAACCATCGCCAGCAAAACAATCAAAAAACCGGTCAAGAATCCAGGTGGAAACCCAAACCAAAATAATTCAATTGCTGCCGATGCGCCCGAAACGACGCCTGCTGCCGAAGTACCGATTGAAAATAGTACTGAAACTCCGACAGAAAATACTTTTTCCACAGATGACGATGGTGCTGCGCTTTCCGGCCAATTCGTGGTGCGGATGCTGCAAACCGATGAATTCGGAACGCCTTTGATGTCGGATGGTAATTATCAATTTGAAGAAATTGCCCCAGCAAAAGCCGACGGTTGGTACGATTTGGCAAAAAAAGATTGGCAAGTGGGCGATTATTTTCAAATCATTGCCCAAAACCTGAAAAAGGATAGTTACGTCTATCTTTTCAGTCTTGATGGCCGAAACAAGGCCGAAATTCACTGGCCGCGCAACCAAATTTTCCCAGAACACAAACGTGGGGACGAAGCCGCCGGCTTGGGCGAGGGTGCTTTGATTCCGCATTCCGGTGCAGAAATCGTCATTCCCGGAGTTGACCGGGCTTTGGTTCGTGAAAATTTGTTGCCCGACGTCATCGTGATGGTGAATTCTGCGACTCGGATTGACGATTTTCAAGACCGCGTGAAAAAACTCCGTGACCAAACTTCTGGCGATATCACCGATCGCGTGCGGGAAGTTTTTGGCGACATCGTTTTGTCTCCCGAAAAAATTGAAATGGCAAGCGATGCTATTTTGGTAAAAGCACCCACTTTGGATGGTGGCCAAGCCATTGCCATTATTTTAAAAATAGAAAATGAATGAAAAACAGCGGCGATTTCAGTGCTGGCAGACGTTTAATTTTACTTAACAATTATCGCGAAATACGACTGGTAACTTTTTCGCTAATCGCTAAATTAATAGGCAACCAACCAACGAAATGAACGCGTCCCAATAAAACTGACCCCAGAAACCGAATTTTAACTTCATTAAACCAAAAAAACGTCCGGCAAACCCAATTTGTCGGAGGATGACCCCAAAAACCAAAAATTAAACTTTCACCATTTTCAACTAACTCATTTCTAAAAATCAACAAAAAAAATGAAAAAGAATTTCCTTTTTACTTTCCTGCTCTCTGCTTTTTTCATGTTCGTTTTCACTTCAACTGCTTCTGCACAATTGGGTGTCAGCGATGCTGAAAAAACTTCTTTGACGACTGCCTGCGAACTCTGCACTTTGAAAAGTGCCAACAAGCCTTTATCTGATGCCCAAAAAGCAAGCGTCGCAAAATTGGATGCCACAAAACTCAAATGGTGTCCGGGTGCTTGCGAATTGTTGACGAAAGTAAATGCGCCCAATCCGACCACCTCTTTGACAACCAAACAAATTGCCATGATCCGCAAAATCCACGCAGCCCTCAATCCAACAGAAAATAACAACAGAAATAACGCCACTTACGACCAAAAGAGCAACAACAACTGATTCTTTTCGGTAATCCATTTTTTTTCAAAATCAGGGCGTGGGACGGTTTTCTCTTTTGAGAACGCTTGTTTTCCAACCCTGATTTTGAGTTTTTAGCCCAATCTTTACCCATCTAAATGTTGGACTTTGCAAAAAAAATCCTTCCCAATCTTCTAAATTATTGAAAAAATGAACCGGATTTTCCTGCCCCTTTTCTTATTTTTTTTGATTTCAGCCCAATTTGGCTTTTCCCAAAATGTTCCGGGCATCGCTTGGAAAAAAGTTTTTGGCGACAAAGGCGATCAAAAACCAGTGGATGTTTTGCCTACTTTCGACGGCAACATCGCTGTGCTTGGCTCGGCGGATGTCCTAAACGAAGACGTTTTTTGGATGACCGTTGATAAAAACGGGAACAAAAAGGCTTCCAAAGTTATCAGTCTGCCGGGCGACGACCACTGTGCTGCTTTTTGTCAAACTTTCGACGGCGGTTTTGTCATCGTGGGCACGAGCAATTCCGACTCCACAAAAAAAGAAATGCCCTGGATCCTGAAAATCAACGAAACTGGAGATATCGTTTGGCAAAAATTTATTGAAGGGCATAAAAAATCCCAGTTTTTCGATGTCCTCCAAACCCGCGACGGCCACCTCGTTTTGACTGGCGTGACACCCAGCAAAAAAAGTTCAGGTTCCGATATTTGGGTGTACTCAACTTATGAAGATGGGACGCTTCGTTGGGAAAAAAATTACGGTGCCGACGGCAATGACGAAGGCCGAAAAATTGTGGAAACTGCCGAAGGCACACTCGGCATCGGCGGCATCACGTCTGCCGGTTCTGGCAGCCAAAATTTGTGGCTTTTAAATATTGACAAAGAAGGAAATCCACTCAATTATCATATTTATGGCTCGCGGCAGTGGGAAGAAATGCGTGATTTGATACCCACATCCGACGGCGGTTTTGCCATCGGCGGCATCGCAAAAACCAACAAAGACAACAAAGGCAAAGGCCTGAAAGATTTTTGGTTGATAAAAACGGTCAGCACCGGCGAAATTCAATGGCAATCCACGTTCGGCGGTTCGAGCAACGACGGAGCGAGTGGTGTGGCCGAGACAATTGACGGCGGTTTTGTGCTTGCAGGTTTTACTTTTTCGCACATGATGGGTGCCAATAAATCGGCTGGATATATTGTCAAGGCAGATAAAAAAGGCAACAAGGTCTGGGAAGACAATAAAATTTTCGCCACAAAATCTAACGACGAATTGACCTGCGCGGTCACGATGATGGATGGCAGTATCGTCGTCATTGGCAATACTTCTTCCAAATCGGAAGGTGCGAAAGGTGAAGATATTTGGGTAACGCACCTTGTGCCAGAGTCATACATCGATCATTTGAAAACGACAAAACTTATTATTAAAGATGTGGTTTTGGCTGAAAATGGTGATAAACAATTGGAAGAAGGCGAAAAAGCATATTTAAAAATTACAATCGAAAATACGGGCACGAACGATGCCTTTGATGTTGACCTTATTTTACGGGAAAAAACCGGTGCACCAGGTTTGGAATTTAGAAAATATCAAAAAATTGGCGTGCTTCGAGCGGGTAAATCGCGCACCATTTTTGTGCCCATCGAAGGCAAAACCGGATTGAAACTTGGCGATGCTTTGCTTGAAATTTTCTGCAATGACATCAGCCGCTCGCAGTCAAATATTTTTGAAAAATCAGTCTCGACCATGCCGATTGTCGTGGGTTCCAATTTTTTGGACGTTGTTTGGATTGATCCAAGCCCCGTCGAAAATATTAAATTGGAAAAAACACTAAAAACCATTGAATTAAGTCTTCGGGTAAAAGCAAGAAGCGATAAAGAATTGATGCGAAAGCATTTTACAGTTTTTGTAAATGGCAAACCATATCGGGTGGGCGCACGTGCCGGAGAGACGAATTTGGCAAATTTGGGAAAAGCAAAAGAGATTTTTCAATATGAATATACCAATCGAATTCAGTTGGAGGTTGGCTTGAACATCCTCGAAGTTGAAGTGGTGGTCGGCTCGAAAACAACGCGTACGAAGCCTTTTAAAATTACTTTGAGTACCAAACCAAACCTACATATTTTGGCAATCGGCATCGAACACGACGACCTGAATTATACAAAAGATGATGCAAAAGCATTTGCCGAAAGTTTTAAACATCAAAATGACGGGGCGTTTGACAAAGTGTACGTTACTTCTCTGATTTCCGGTGAGCGGAATAAATCGGACATCATCCAAACGAACGGCGATGTTTTGAAAAGTGAGTTTGCCCAACTTCGGGACAAATACAATTACACCATTTATGAACAGGATTTGTTGATAGTTTTTATTTCTTCGCATGGAAAAAATATTCGTGGCGAGTTCAAAGTAGTGCCTTCCGATTTCCAAATTGTGGGCGAAAACAGCCTGTTGGATTTCAAAAAAGACATTGTTGAACCTTTGGATGCCTTGCCTTGCCCGAAATTGTTGGTCGTTGACGCTTGTCATTCGGGGAGCGGCGAAACGAAAGTTGGGTTTGCATCCGGTGGAAAAGGCGACGATGAAAAAGCAGAAAAAGAAAAAGCAAAAATTTTGGTAACGACCGGTGCCGGAAACAAATCAACGAACATGATTGCTTCTTGTGGTGCGAACGAATCGAGTTGGGAAGATAGAAAGTGGGGACACGGTGCATTTACTGCCGCCATTCTCGCTGCTTTCAAAAACGAAACTTGTTCCGATGCCGATGGAATTTATCAAGCCACTTCGAATGATGATATTTTGACGGTCGGTGAATTATATAATTTCCTGATTCGCCGCGTCCCACAAATGGTCAAAGAAGCAGGCAAACAAGGTTCTCAAAAACCGCACATGGATCCCAAACAACTGATGAATTTAATCAATCACCCTATTTTTGAAGTCAGATCACTCAACTAAACTTTCAAATAAAAGTCATGCAACTCAAATCATTTTTAGTCATTATTTTATCCCTCGTTTTGTTCGCTCCGGTGTTTGCACAAAAACGGGAGCAAAAAATGAAAGAAGCAATTGATGCTTTGAACACCACCGAGTTCATTCGGAAATACAAAGAATATCAAGGCGCAGTGGAAAGTACGGTTGGCAATTTCAAAGCCACCGCCACGGATTATCCAACCGAAGATGTGCGCGAAGTGCAGTACGCTTTTCGCAGCACTCGCGACAACTTCAACAAGATTTTGGAGACCATCAAAAAAGACTTGCTGGACAAAAAGACCCGCAACTTTATGAAGGAAAATCCCGACCGCTACACCCAATTCGTTTCGCAGGAATTGGATTTGGCTTACAAAAATTACCAAAGCACGGTGGTCGTGAAAATCAATGAACTCACCGGCCAAGAGCAAGTTGGTCTCGGAATCATGGAACTCAAATTGTTGCTCGACTTGGTTTTTGACGTCGTCGGCGTCATCAATACCATCGAAGGCGAATTGAGCAAGATGAACGATAAATATTTAGAAGATAATTTGATCGGCCCGCTTCGGATAAAAGAGTGGGAAAAACTGTAACTGAACGATGAACGATAAACTATGAACACCCACGCCGTTCATAGTTCATCGTTCAGAAAAATGCCTGCACATCGAATTTCGATGGCAGGCATTTTTTTGTCAAGTTCTTCACGATCAACATGAAATCCCAACACGAAGATTTTGTAAAAAATTTGAAAATTTTGGTAACGTCCGAAGCCAAAAGCAAATGAACAAATATGATTGCTTCTTGTGATGGAATCAGAACGATCAAATTAACTAAAAATAAAAGTCATGCAACTCAAATCGATCTTCCTCGCTATTTTAACTTTTGCCATTTTCTCTCCTGCGTTTGCACAAAACCGCGAAAAAAAAATGAAAGAGGCCATTGTCGCCTTGGACTCCACTGAATTTGTCCAAAAATACAAATCTTATCAAGATGAAGTGGAAAAAACAGTGGGCGATTTCAAAGCAATCAGCTCGGATTTTTCAAAAGAAGATGTCCGCGAAGTACAGTACGCTTATCGTACGACTCGGGATAATTTCAACAAGATTATAGAAACCATCAAAAAAGATTTGTTGGATAAGAAAAATCGCAATTTTATGAAGGGAAACCCAGATCGGTACACCCAATTTGTAGCGTCGGAATTAGAGTTGGCTTACAAAAACTACCAAAGTACAGTTGCCGTGAAAATTACTCAACTCACGAAGGACGAGGATAAACTTCAGTTTGGTTTATTTGAAATCAAACTGATGATAAATTTGGTTTTTGATGTAATTGGCGTAATAAATACGATCGAAGATGAATTGAGCAAGATGAACGATAAATATCTGGAAGATAATTTCATCAGCCCACTTCGAGTAAAAGAGTGGGAAAAACTATAATTGAACGATGAACTTATCAAAGGTTCATCGTTAAAAAAATGCCTGCTCATCGAAATCTCGATGGCAGGCATTTTTTATTCAGGTTCTTTTTTCTTTTTTTCAATATGGCTGAAAACCGTAACTCGATAAAATTCTTTCTTTCAATTCTTTCCGGGCAAAAAAGATGCGGCTTTTCACGGTCCCGAGTGGCAGGTTCAATTCGTCGGCAATTTCTTGATATTTAAAACCGTCAAAATGTTTCACAAAAGGAACCCGGACACTGTCGTCCAAATTTTCAACCATCGTACCCAATTCTCGCATCGTGATGTTTGTTTCGCCACTGTTTCCAACGGCATGACTGTGCGAATTGAGGTAAAACTGGTTCTCGGTATTATCTAAAACCGTGTTTGACTTTACTTTTTTGCGGTAATTATTGATAAAAATGTTTTTCATAATCGTGAACATCCATGCTTTGAAATTGGTATCGGGCTGGAATTTATCACGATTGTACAGGGCGCGAAACGCGGTTTCTTGGTATAAATCTTTGGCGTCTTCCATGTTTTTCGTCAGATTATAAGCAAACGAATGAAGCAAGGAATTAAGCCCGGTCAATTTTAAACTGAACTCATTGGATGTCATGATGATTTCCTTTTAGATTTTTTATTTGATGGCACAAAGTTAATTCCTTGTTGAAGATTTTCCAAATTGAGGTTAAACAAAATATCCTGCAATTTTAGATGAGATTAAAATTTTAAAGCCAAAAATTGATTTAAATTATTGAAAATCAATAACTTACACTATGTAGACTGGTTCAACATTGCCTCCTGATTTTCAAATTTTTTTGAAAATAAAAAATGAAAGTTCATCCAAAACTGCCTGTTCATCTGATAAAATATGGTGTTCAGCCGGGCATTTTGTCGGTTCGGTAGAAAAATCCAACCTTTGCTTTTCAAACATTTACGAAAATTCTTCACCCACAGTTTTCCCCAAAAAATTTCAATTAAAAAATGCAAACCATTCTTCAAAAATATGCCCGCTTGCTCGTCGGATATTGCCTCGAAGTTCGCCCCGGCGACAAGATTTTGATTTCGACAACGACCCTCGCCGAGCCGCTCGTTCGAGAAGTTTATCGAACGGCTTTGGAAGCGGGCGCGGATTTGGTGGAGTGTGATTTTAATTTTCGGGAACAGGAAAAAATTTTCCTCGAATCGGCCTCTGAAATTGCCCTGCGAACCAATTCTCCCTTTCGAAAAATGGCAATGGAAAATTTCGATTGCTACCTAAATATTCGTGCACCGTTCAATCTCCGCGAACTGCAAAACGCCCCAGCCGGCCGTCGAAAAATTAAAACAGCCGCTGGCGAAGCAATTTCAAAAATCTATTTTGAACGAACCGCCACCCGCGAACTCCGCCGAAATCTTTGCCAATTCCCAACCGATGCTTCGGCGCAGGAAGCCGGGATGTCGCTTTCGGAATATGAAAATTTTGTTTTCGGGGCGTGCAATCTTTTTGACGACGACCCGCAGCAACGTTGGCTCGACCGCCGGGCAGACCAAAAACGAATCATTGACCACCTAAATCGTTGTAAAACAGTGCGTTATCTCGCCGACGGCACGGACATCACTTTTTCAACCGACGGTCGGACGTGGATAAATTCGGATGGCCAAACCAACATGCCCTCCGGCGAAGTTTACACCAGCCCCGTCGAAAATGCAGTGAACGGCACGGTTCATTTTTCCTTTCCCTGCATTTTTCAAGGCCAAGAAATCGAGGGTGTAACTTTGTGGGTGCGCGACGGTTTCGTCGAAAAATGGGAGGCGCGGCAAGGCCAAAAATTTTTGGATGAAATTTTTGAAATCGAAGGCACGCGGCGGTTCGGCGAGGCGGCGATTGGGACAAATTACAACATCCAAAAAATGACCAAAAATATCCTTTTTGATGAAAAAATCGGCGGCACGATTCACATGGCGATTGGTCAAAGTTATTTGCAGACTGGTGGAAAAAACCAATCGCCCGTACATTTGGACATGATTACCGACCTAAAAAATGGGGGTGAAATTTTTGCCGACGGCGAAAAAATTTATCAGTCGGGGCAGTTTTTGATTTGAAAAATCCAACCAAAAAATATGATGACAACAACGCAACTTCAACTTTATCCAGAATTGCTGGAAGCCAAAAAATTGGGCAAAAAAAAATTTGTCGTCCTTTTTGACCCCGACAAATTACGCCTCGCCAAAATGCAAGCAGCCCTCGACCTCGCCGTCGAATGTGGGGTGGATTATTTTTTCATCGGTGGCAGCCTCGTCGTAAATAATATGCTCGACCAATTGCTGGTCAAAATCCGCGAGCGATGCCACATTCCGATGATTTTGTTTCCCGGAAACTCTTTTCAACTGAGTTATCGAGCCGACGCACTGCTTTTTTTGTCCTTGATTTCGGGGCGAAATCCTGAATTATTGATTGGACAACACGTTATTTCTGCGCCATTTTTAAAAATGTCGCCCCTCGAAATCATTTCCACCGGGTATATTTTGGTGGACGGCGGCGTGATGACTTCGGTTCAATACATGTCAAATACTTACCCGATTCCAGCCCACAAAGACGACATCGCGGTTTGCACAGCACTCGCCGGAGAAATGTTAGGTTTGAAAATGATGTACATGGACGCTGGTTCGGGTGCGAAAAATCCGATTTCGGAAAGCATGATTGACGCAGTTTCGGGCGCGGTGGCCGTGCCTTTGATTGTCGGCGGCGGCATCCGAACGCCGGAAAAAGTGGCAGCCAATTTTCGCGCCGGAGCAGATTTGATTGTCGTCGGAAACGCGATTGAGCGCGACCCCGGTTTGATAAAAGAAATGGCAGCTGTAAAAAATGACTGGACGAACTGATTTATTTTTGCAGGCAAAATCTAAATTTTCAAATTTTTAAATCCATCAATATGTTCCAACGCCAACAATCTCGAACCTCTTTTTCAATAATTTACATCATTTTGGCGGCGGTTGCCGTCATCGGAATTACCCTTTTTATTTTAAAAAAAGACAATTCAAACACGTCGGAAACCTCTGAAACTGAAAAAAAATCCGACAGCCTGCGCCCCGACGAATGGCTGGACATCGCCCGCGAATACCCGAATTTTGAACCAAGTTTGAAAATGAAATTTGCCGCGCTCACCGAGGCAGCGAGCATGGCAAATCAGCGCGGCGGCGGCGGTTTTGATGCACCCTGGACGGTGGAAGGCCCGTACAACATCGGCGCACGAATCAACACCGTCAAAATTCACCCGACCAATCCAAATATTATTTACGCTGGTTTTGCACACGGCGGCGTCTGGAAAACCACTGACGGCGGACAAAATTGGAAACCAATTTTTGACAAACAAACCGCCCAAGCCATCGGCGACATCGAACTCGACCCGAAAAACCCGGAAATTGTGTACGTCGGGACGGGCGATTTGAACATCGGCGGATACGTTTTTATTGGAAATGGATTGTACCGGAGCAACGACGGCGGTCAAACTTGGCAGAACATCGGCCTTGAAAATCAACGGATTATCTCCAAAATCATCGTTCACCCCACCAATTCCAACATCATTTACGCAGCCACGATGGGTTTGCCTTTTCAAAGAAATAACGAGCGCGGACTTTACAAAACCACAAACGGCGGGCAGACTTGGCAGCAAATTCTTTTTGTGAGCAGTCAGGCCGGAATCATAGATTTGGAGATGTCGCCCGACAATCCGAACGAACTTTTCGCAACCTCGTGGGACAGAATCCGCACCTCGAAAGAGAGCACTTATTATGGTGAAAATGCCAAAATTTGGAAAACCACGAACGGCGGCACGAATTGGCAACCACTCACAAACGGCCTGCCGACGGGAAAACAAGGTCGCATCGGCCTGTCGCAATGCACTTCGCAGCCCAATATTTTGTACGCAGTTCAGGTGGACACTTCCTCTAATTTGTCGGCGATTTACCGTTCCAACGACCGGGGCGCAACGTGGAATCCGACCGCTGCAAACCCCGGCGACGGCGGCGACCCGCTCGGCGGTTTTGGTTGGTATTTTGGGCACATCGAGGTAAATCCGAACAACCCGAACGACGTTTTTATCCTTGGCGTGGATTTGTGGCGAACCGATGACGGTGGCCAATCTTGGTTTCGCGCCTCGCCGGATTGGTGGACTTACGATGTCCATGCCGACAAACACGACCTTGTTTTTTATGGAAATGGAAAAATTTTGCTCGCCACCGACGGCGGTTTGTACCGTTCGACAGACAATGCGGAAAATTGGGAGGATATTGAAAATATACCAACCACTCAAATTTATCGCGTTGCAATAAATCCACACAATCCAGATTTTTATTACGGTGGTGCGCAAGACAACGGCACGTTTGGTGGAAATTCAACAATTTCGCAGTGGGATAGAATTTACGGCGGCGATGGATTTCAGGCCGTTTTTCACCCGACCGATCCCAATATTTTGTATTTTGAAACCCAAAATGGCAACATCGTCGGCACGGCGGACGGCTCTTTTTTTGACAGCGGCACGTCTGGAATTGACGACAACGACCGCAGACATTGGGACATGCAATACATCATCAGCCCGCACGACCCGGAGGTGATGTATGTCGGGACGCAGCGGATTTATGCGTCGTTTGGGCATTTGCCAAATTGGTATCCGGTCAGTGATGACTTGACCGACGGGCTGGTTTTTGAGCCTCGTTTTCACACGATTACGACTTTGGATGAAAGCCCGGTGGAGCAAAATTTGTTGTACGTCGGCACGGTGGACGGCAATGTTTGGCGTGGAAATCCGACGACAATGGCTTGGCAAAACATCACGCCCGGCCTGCCCGAACGCTACGTTTCTTCGGTGAAGGCTTCGCCAAATTTTGCAAATCGAGTTTATGTAACCCACACCGGGTACCGCGACAATGATTTTACGCCCCACCTCCACCGCTCCGACGACCGGGGCGCAACCTGGAAATCGGTTGCCGGAAACCTACCGAATTTGGCCATTTACGATGTCTATATTTTGCCCGGCCACCAAGATTCCATCATTTTCACGGCGACCGACGGCGGCGTTTTTGCGACTTTGAACGGTGGAAAAAATTGGTCGCGGGTGGGTTCAAATATGCCCGTCGTGCCCGTTTTTGATTTGACAATCAACCCGGCAACCAATCGGCTCGTCGCTGGAACTTTTGCCCGCAGCATCATGACTTTTCCGTTGGATTCTGTATTAAATGCTTCAGTTCCAACGTTTTCGCCCACTGATTTTGCAAAAATCGAACTCGCCGTGCTGCCCAATTTGATGACCGACCGGGCAAATATTTTGGTAAAAAACCTTCCCGCCAGCCAGCCGTGCGAAGTTTTTGTGGCCGATTTTTCTGGAAAAATTTTGGTGCAGAAAAATTTCCGTCGCGGCGAGCAGCCCTCGTTTGTGTTTGAAAATCAGGGACTTGCGGCTGGGGTGTATTTTGCTTTTGCAAAAATTGGTGGGAAAATGACGGCAGCCGAGAAGTTTGTGGTGGGGCGATAAATTTGAATTTTCTCTTTGTTTTGTCATTCTGGAAGAATCCGTCGCAACCCAGTTTTACTCCCATTTTTATTTTAAAAAATTGATTTTCAATAATTTAGAAAATGAAACCGAGCAAAACTGGGTTGGGCGGGTTTTTCCAGAATGACAAAAAGGTGAGCGAAAAAACCTCAACTTTATTTTAAAAAGTAAAATGCAGCGATTCCCATTTTCCAAACGTCTCACCAATCGAAACAACCGATTTTCTCACCGTTCAAAAATCCTCGCTGCATGAAATATTTTCGACCTGTTCTTTTCGCTTTTTTCGTGGGGTTTCTTTTTTCTGCCCAACCCCTTTTTTCCCAAAATCCAAAAGTTATAGTTTACGGTCCGGCGTTTTTGTGCCCTGGGCAATGTGGAGATTATTCAGCGGAAATAACAGATCTCCCACAACCCGGCCAGTATCAACTTGACTATCAGTGGAGCAATGGCTCAACCACTCAAACCATCGTGATTTGCCAACCAGGAATCTATTCCGTTACCGTTTCAGTATGGGGGATACAGAGCGGTTTTAGTTCACATCCGCTTGGTGAAATCAAAATTTCCCAGTCCACTTCCAACGCCCTTTTCATCTCTTCCGACAATTTCACGCCCTGCAACGACAGCATTTCCGGCAGCAGCCCCGGCTGCGAAAAAGTATGCCCAAACACCACCTTCACCTATTTTACCTACAATATCGACGGTGTCCAAACGCCCAGCAATTGGGAAGTTTTTGGCGCGCAAAACTACACGACCAACCAGGACGGCACCGTCACCGTGACTTGGGGCAGCCCCGGCAGCGGCAATTTGTCGGCATTTTCGCAGGACTCTTTTTGCCAAAGTTCGACCGAAAAATGCATCACCATCATCGAAACGCCGGTGGCCAAAATTTCCTCAAAACCAGCATTGAACAACGGAAAAATCACCGTTTGCAAAGGCCAAACTGTCTATTTTGAAAACCAGAGCAGCGGCGCGGACATTTTTGAATGGAATTTTGGCAATGGTTTTTTGAGTTCCGAGCCGTCGCCGCAGGTCAGTTTTCCGAACCCCGGCGTTTTCAAAGCACAGTTGATTGCCCGCTCAGCCTGCCTCTGTTCCGACACGACCAATGTCGAAATTTATGTGCTCGACATCGACTCGCCGACCCTCGATTGCGTCGGCACTGTTTGCCCCGGCGAGACCGTAACTTACACAGCCACAGGGAGTTGCCCTGGATATTCATGGCAAGTCAGCCCGAACGGCGCGGTCATTTCCGGCGGCGCGACGGGCAGCGCGAGCATCACGATTGACTGGCAAAACGGCCCCGTCGGCACCCTCAATTTGACGGGCGTGGCGTGCAGCGGCGCGGTTTGCCCGTTCCCGACCGTCGTCGAAATCCCCGTCATTTCAAACAACGCCGAAATCGCAGGCCGCGAGCGCGTTTGCCCCGGCAGCGAGGAAGTTTATAAAATTGAAAATTACGGCGGCACGAATTTTCAATGGACACTTTCCGGAGGCGGAAAAATAACGGACGGGCAAGGCACGAGCCAAGTTTCGGTCGAGTGGGCGGGTTTCCCAAGTGCCGCAAACTATTGGCTTTCAGTGGTTTACGACAATTGCTACCTCGGTTGCGGCGGAAAAGATTCGATTTCGGTAAAAGTTTTGTCGCCGTTCCAAATTTCAGGTCCCGTCGAATTTTGTGCCGACGGCGTGGCCGATTTTTCAGCCAAAAAAACCTACGACAACGGCCCGGTCGTTTGCAAATGGAAAACCACAAACTCCTCAAATTCAACGGTTTGGAACTACGCATCGGCTGCTTCGACCGCGCCCGTTCCGTTTTTGGAAGGCGCAGGTTTTTACCGGATTTTCGCCACGCCGACCAATTTGAACGAAACCTGTACCGACGTCGCCGAGTGGTCTGTTCAAGTTCGCCCGCGACCCGCAAAACCGACGGGCATCACCGGAAACCAAACGATTTGCCCCGGCCAACCAATCACTTACGAAGCCACGGGTTTGGCCGGAAACCCGCCGATTTTGTGGTCTTGGAAAAACGGCACCGCGCCGCTCGCCAATTTGAACGGAAATCCGTTGAATTTGACTTGGGGAAATGCCTCCCCACGCTGGCTCGCCGCGCAAGTTTTGAGTACCGACGGCCTCGGTTGCAAGTCGGATTCGGTGATGATAAATGTTTCTGAAATTGCCAATTTTTCCATTTTCGGACAGCCCGCAACTTGTCGTGGCAAGGTCTTAAAATACACCGCCCCAAACCTCCAAAGTGTTGATTATCAATGGGAAATCGTGCCAAATGATGCTGGGACTTTTGCGGCTGGTTTTGGCACGAACGAGGTTGAAATTTTTTGGAACAAACCTGGAAACCACACCTTGCGCGTCTCGATTTGTGGAAAAATGGCGACCAAAAACGTGACCGTTTTTGCCCTGCCCGAACCGATTGTCCAACATCCGGCAGGGCTTTGCCCAAACGATTTGGGCGCGGTGAAAACCAGTCAAAATTTTTCAAGTTATTTTTGGAACGACGATTTGAACAACACCATCGGCTCGGCGGCCAACCAAAACCTGCCCGCCGGCACATATTCCGTCAATGTCGTGGACGCGAACGGCTGCGCGGGGACTTCGGAATTTACGATTCAAGAATTCCCGGAACCAAATTTGACGGTCAGCACGCCCGACCCGACCGGTTTTTGCAACAACGACCGTTTTGTAACAATGTCTGCGCTCGTCACTTCGGACGCAGATTATATTTATGACTGGAAAAAAGATGGGGCAAGTTTGGGCGTGAATTCGCCTGTTTATTCCACAAATCAATATGGATTTTACTCGGTTGCCGTGCAAAACCAGTTTGGCTGCACCGCCGAGGCTGGGCCAATCGAGGTTTTTGAATACTGCGGCGCGGGCGGTGTTTGCCACAATCCGAGCCATGGGCCAAAATGCCAGCCGGGCGATGTGGACATGCAAATTGATCCGACGGCGGAGTGCGATAGTTTTGTTTTTAAAAATATTTCTGGAAATTTATATCAGCCCGGCTCGGCGACTTGGCGTTTTGGCGAGTCCGGCGCGAATTTTTTGGGTGAAAAAATGGGCGAGGAAGTCAGTTTTCGGTTCCCGAACGCGGGTTGGTACATCGTTGTTTTGTATGCCACTTTGACCAACGGCCTGACCTGCGTGGACTTGGATTCCGTGAAAGTGAAGGTCAAATCTGGCTTCGATATTGATGCGGCCTGCCCCGGCGCACCGACCGTTTTTAAGGATATTTCGACCGCGATGCCCGGCGAAAATATCGCTTCGTGGTCGTGGGATTTTGGAGACCCTGCGTCCGGCGCGTCCAATTTTTCGGCTTCGCCGAACCCAAATCACGCCTATTTTTTGCCCGGAAATTACGCCGCCGTGCTGACCGTCACCTCAAATTTTGGCTGCACCTCGACGATGCAAAAAACGGTGGAAGTGCCTGATTTTCCGATAGTTACGTTTACGCCGCCCTCCGAAAACTGCGAAAAAAATGCCCTCGAATTTCAATCAAATCCGACTGCCACCGACCTCACCGCGACGGTCTGGGATTTTGGAGAACCGAGTTCAGCAGCGGCAAATTCAGCAGTCGTCACGCCTGCTTTTCATACTTTTTCAACGTCTGGAAATTACACGGTTTCGCTGACGGCGACCAACGTTTTTGGCTGCACGGCCACGTCGAACCAGATTGTTTTGGTTGAAAAAAACAACTTGTCCGGCACGGTCAACATTGCTCCGGCAAGCATTTGCGAAGGCGCAATTTCAACTTTGACCGCGCCCGTCGCGCAAAAATATGCGTGGTCGGACGGCAGTATTTCCCAAAAAATCATGACTGGAAAAGAGGGCGTTTACAGCGTAACTATTTCAGATTCAAAGGGTTGCACGTTTTCGCCGCCACCCGCGAAATTGGAAGTCATCCCTTCGCCGGATGCCACGATCAAGGCCATTTTGAAAAATGAAAATGGGCAAATCGTCGGCACGGCGTACTCGAATTTGAGTGTTTGCGAAGGCGAAGATGTTTTTTTGGCGGCTGCCGGTTCGGGAAATTTGAGTTACAAATGGTCGTCCGGCGGCTCGTCGGTCGTGCAGGAATTTTCGGAGGCGCGCGGAAATCTTTTGCCGCAAGGCAGTTATGTTTTCACGGTCACGGTCACGGATAATATTTCGGGCTGCACTTCGATTACCGAACCGTTTTCGGTGGCGGTCAATCCAAAACCGGCGAATTTGACCATTTTTCCAATCACTTTTCCGCCCTGCGGCGGCTCGAATGTTACTTTTAATTTGATGGGCGGAATAAATTCCGCCCTCCAATTCACTTGGAACACCGGCGAAATTGGCCCAAGTTTGACAACAAAAGAACCTGGAATTTACTTTCTCCGCGCGACAAATCAGTTTGGCTGCGCAACCGAAAGCAACCGCGAAACCGTTTTTTCGGGGCCAAATGTCGCGGCGATTCCGTCGGGTTGCCACACCCGTTGCCGACCGGATACTTTGTGTTTTCCGACCTTGCCGAATGTCAATTCTTGGCAATGGTTTTTCAACGGCAGCGCGATGCCAGGGGCGACCTCACCCAATCTAATCGCCACGCAATCAGGAAGTTACACCTTGAATATGACAGATTGGAACGGCTGCTCGGCCACTTCGCCGCCGCTCGACGTTGATTTGTACGATGGTTTTGGGACGATTTTGGGGCAAGTTTGGTCGGATTTAAATAATAATGGTGCAATCGACGCGGCTGATACTTTGGTTTCTGGCATTGATATTTTGCTTTTGCAAAGCGGCTCGAACGTCGGCGGGACGAAATCGGACGCGGCGGGCGGTTTTTCATTTTCAAATATTTTGTCCACCGGGTATGTTTTGCAAATTGACGCGGCGACTTTGCCAGTGGGTTGGACGACGGTCATCGGTTCGCAAAACCTGAATTTGTCGGGCTGCGATGATTTGGAAAATGGGGATTTATTGATAAAACCCGCTTGCCTTTCGACCACGCAAACCGTTGATTTACAGGCTTGTGCGGGCAGTTTTGCGGTTTTTAACAGCACTCAAATTCCGGCTGGCGGCAGTCAAATTTTCAATTTTACAAATGCTGCTGGCTGCGATTCGACGATAAATGTGAACGTGGCGAGCGTTTCAGTTTTGACTTCAAATTTGAATTTGTCGGCCTGCCCCGGCGGTTTTGCGACTTTTCAAAGCACCCAAATTCCGGCTGGCGGCAGTCAAAATTTTACTTTGATTTCTTCGGCTGGCTGCGATTCGATAGTTTCTGTAAATGTTTCGACGCTGCCAGTTTTGACTGGAAATTTAGATTTGTCGGCTTGCCCGGGCGGTTTTGCAACTTTCCAAAACACCCAAATTCCGGCTGGCGGCAGCCAAAATTTCACTTTAAAAAGTGTCGTAACTGGCTGTGATTCAATCGTTTCGGTAAATGTTTCGACGCTGCCGATTTTGTCGGGAAGTTTGAATTTGACGGCTTGCCCGGGCGAGTTTGCGGTTTTTCAAAACACCCAAATTCCGGCTGGCACGAGCCAAAATTTTACCTTAAAAAGTGTCGTAACTGGCTGTGATTCAATCGTTTCGGTGCAAGTTTCAACGTTGCCAGTTTTGTCGGGCAGTTTAAATTTGACGGCCTGCCCGGGTGATTTTGCTGTTTTTCAAAACACGCAAATTCCGGCTGGCAGCAGTCAAAATTTTACTTTGATTTCCTCAAATGGCTGCGACTCGATCGTTTCAGTGACGGTTTCGACGCTGCCCGTTTTTTCGAGCAATTTGACTTTGAAAACCTGCACGGGCAGTTTTTCAATTTATGAAAATGTACAAATTCCGGCGGGCGCGACCGAAGTTTTTACCCTCGTTTCGCAGGGCGGTTGCGACTCGACGGTGACTGTTTTTGCAGAAGAAATTCCGCTCCAATTTGTTGATAATCAAGTGAATGTGTGCCCCAGCACTACTTATTTATTTGCAGGTGAAAATATTCCGGCAGGTGAAACGAAAACGTTCAAATTCATCGGCAGCGAGGGTTGCGATTCGACGGTGACGGTTTCGGTGGCGGCATTTCCAGACCTTGAATTTGAAATTTTTACAAAAAAATCTTGCACGAATTTGCCGACTGGCGAGGTCGCTGCGGGTCAAATTTTGGGTGGAAAACCGCCATTTCAATTTTCGTTGGATGGCCAAAATTTCCAGCCGGATTCGGTTTTTGAAAAACTCTCGGCTGGCAATTTTTCAGTTCAAATTTTGGACGGGAACGATTGTCTTTTCAAAAAAGACACGTTTTTGGATGCCCGTCCGCCGCTCGAAGTTTTTCTGGAAAATGCGGTTTTGCCTTGCGACAGCAGCGGTGTTTTGTTGTCGCCGCAGATTTTTGGGGACACTTCGGGTTTGCAGATTTTGTGGTCGTCGGGCGCGAAAACCATTGATTATCAGGCATTTGAACCGGGAAAATTGATGCTGCAAGTTCAAAACGACTGCGAAATTTTGCAACGCGAAGCCGAAATAATGTGGGAAGACAGCACGGGGATTTCGTCGTTTATTTTTGTGCCGAACGTTTTTGCGCCGGGCAGCGCGGGTTTTTCAAATGATATTTTTCGTGCTTTTCCGGCGGCTGGGTTGACGATTTTGGAATATGAATTGAAAGTTTTCGACCGCTGGGGCGAGATGATTTATATTTCAAACCGACCGGAAGATGGTTGGCCTGGGCCATTTCGGCAAGGTGAAATGCAGCCAGCGGTTTTTGTTTGGCTTTTGGAAATGAAAGTGGCGACGTGCGGACGGGTTTTTGTGGTGAAAAAGCAAGGAGATGTGGCGGTTGTGCGTTGAAATTTTTTGGTAATTTGAATAAAAAAAATCCTGCCGCTCGTCGCGACAGGATTTTTTTTTATTCAAACAAATTTTTGGAAAATCATTTTCTGCGCCGACCGCCGCCGCTACCGCCGCTGCCGCGAGTTCCACCGGAATTGCTTCCACCTCGACTGCCGCGTTCCCGGCGAGCACTGCCACCGCTGCGGTCGTTGCCCTGCGGTTGTCGGCGGCCACCGCTGCGCGAACGTTTGTGGTCTTGGTCTTTTCCTCTGGCCGAGTATGCCAAAACGTCCAGAGAACTGTGGCCTTCGTGGAGTTCCAGCTGGCCGTCGGAGATGATTTCGAGGTCGTCTTTAACCACGTCGTCGGAGACGTAATGTTCTTTGTTCCAAGTTTTGTAGGCTAATTTCATGTACGAAGCAATGACTTCGACAAAACCTTCCCTTTTTGGACCGTCGGGCATTTCGATGGCTTTTTGCATCAAAGCCTGCACGTTGTAGCCATAATGGCGAAAACGTTGGGTAATTTTTGGATAACCCATGTGCTGCGGTTTGGGTTTGTCCTCTTCCCGGCGAATCGTAATACCGGGCGGCAAGATGATATCCAATTCATAATTGGCGATGCGAAAGGCGTGGTTCCACAATTTTTCGCGGTAATCTTCTTGATTTCGGTTGGTCGGATTGACCACCATCATCATATTGACGATGGCTTCGACCGTTTTTTGGCGTTTTCGGGGGTCGGTGATGGTTTTTGCGTGTTGTAATAAGCCCTGGATCGTGCGACCGTATTCTGGAAGTCTTATTACTTCGCTTGTTGTGTTATATAATAAATCGAGAGACATGCTCATTTTTACGAGGATTTTAGATTTACGAATTACGATTTGCTGGGAATTACGATTTTAGGTTTACGATTTGTGGAAGTGGCAAAAATCGAACATCGTAAATCTAAAATCGTAAATCATTCAACGGTAACTGACTTGGCAAGGTTGCGCGGCTGGTCAACATCACATTCTCTAAGCACTGCAATATGATAAGCCAATAATTGCAAAGGAATTACAGACAACAATGGAGAGAACGTTTCTTCTGTCGCTGGTATTTCAATGGTGAAATCAGCCAATTCTTTTATCACTTTATCGCCTTCCGTAACTACGGCTACCACAATTCCTTTTCGTGCTTTTACTTCTTGGATATTGGAAACTATCTTTTCATAAGCACTTTTGTTGGTTGCGATAACAAAAACGGGCATATTTTCATCAATCAATGCAATTGGGCCGTGTTTCATTTCCGCTGCCGGATAACCTTCTGCATGGATGTAAGAAATCTCTTTCAATTTCAATGCGCCTTCCAAAGCCACCGGAAAATTCGCACCGCGACCGAGATAAAGTGCATTTGTGGCGTCTTTAAATTCACCGGCAATGTATTTAACTTGTGCATGGCATTGTTTCAATAACCTATCCACTTTTAATGGGATAATTTCCAACTCAGCCAATAGTTTTCTGTAATCTGCTTTTTTCAAAAAACCGCGTTCATAACCCATAATTATGGCCATCATAGTCAACATGGTAACTTGTCCGGTAAATGCTTTTGTGGAAGCAACGCCAATTTCTGGGCCAACATGAATATATGAACCACTGTGCGTCAAACGTGCGATAGAAGAACCAACCACATTTACTATCCCATAAGTCAATGCGCCCCGCTCTTTTGCCAATTCTAATGCTGCATAAGTATCTGCTGTTTCACCAGATTGTGAAATAGCCAATATAACATCTGTCTTTTCAACGATTGGATTTCGATAACGAAATTCAGAAGCATATTCAACTTCGACCGGCAAACGGGCGAGTTCTTCAAATAGATATTCAGCGATCATACCAGCGTGCCAAGAGGTGCCGCAACCCAAGATTATCATCCGTTTTGCTTTCAAAATACGGTTATGATATTCATCCATGCCACCCAATTTCAACCACCCTTCTTCGATATTTAAACGGCCACGCATGCATTCTGCAATTGTTGTCGGCTGTTCAAATATCTCTTTCAACATAAAATGATCGTAACCGCCTTTTTCCAATTGCTCTATCTCTAATTCTATTTCGTGTATTGTAGGTGTTCTATCTTCATTGCGTAATGTTTTTATGGTCATTTCGCCATTTCTATTGACCGTGGCGATTTGTTCGTCATCCAAATAAACGACTTGTTTGGTGTGTTCGACAATCGGTGTGGCATCAGAGGCTATAAAAAATTCTTTATCGCCGATACCAATAACCAAAGGGCTTGATTTTCGCGCAGCCACCAATTTGTCCGGGTCATCTCTATCCATCACAACGATTGCATAAGCCCCATGTGCTTGTGTCAATGCCTGCCGGACTGCTTCTTCCAATGGCAAATCCTCGCGGTTTTGCACTTCTTCTATCAAATGAGCGAGGACTTCCGTATCCGTTTCGGATTTAAAAGTGTGCCCTAATTTTATCAAAGCACTCTTTAAAACCGCATAGTTTTCTATAATTCCGTTGTGAATCAATACAATTCTGCCATTTCCGCTTTCGTGCGGGTGGGCATTGATATCGTCGGGTTTTCCGTGTGTTGCCCAACGGGTGTGGCCGATACCGGTGTTCCCTTTTGTATCATATTTGCCAGCGAATTTTATCAATTCCGCTACTTTTCCTTTTTTCTTATAAACATTTAAAGAACCATTTAAAATGGCAACCCCTGCACTATCGTAACCACGATATTCTAATCGTTGTAAACCTTTGATTAAAATGGGGTAAGCTTCTTTTTGACCGATGTAGGCGACAATTCCACACATGATTGGTTGATTGGTTATTCGTTATTGGTTATTAGTTATTAGGTTTGTCAAGATTACCAATAACTAATAACCAATAACCAATAACTATTAAAGTTTGGTGTATTTCAAATTGAGTTTCATTGGAAATGTGCTATTTTTTTGTCCATAAAACACAGTTCGGTGGGGCGTAATTGATTTTGGATAAACATTTAAAATGATTCTTGTCCCTTTTAAATCATTTGCATCTTGATCTATCATATCTTGAAAACGGCTGGACATTTGAAACCGGTATTTATAAACAGAATGACTATTGACTGTTGTTGTTTTTACCGGAGAACCGCCAAAACTGGCAAATCCTTGTGTCAATAAAGAGCCCGCAGTTTCCACTAAATCTTGAATTAAAAGTTTAGAAGTATCTATCAAAATCAATTGGGGGATCGGGGCATAAAATTGCGGATTATCTGTGGGCAAAATAGCAGTCGTAAATTCAAGTTCTGCTTTATTCACGGCCACTTTCCCCAATTTTTGGGCATAAGGAATATCAACCAAAACGCGCAATCCAGACATACCATGCAAATACAAAACTTCTGGATCCACTGATTTAATTGATTGTTCAGCCGGTGTGTTTTTATAATCGTGATTAAAATGTACAAACTTATTGCCGTTGACAAAGTTCATGTGGTAGCGATATTGAACCGTGTCGCCGTTGTTTTTTTTGTAAAAAAATGAAATCCGGCTGAAGGTTGTATTGTTCAATGCCAAACCAGTTATCAAATTGGCGTTGCTTGTTTCTGTCTTAATTTTTATGCCGCGTATTTTATCCCAAAACAAAGAGTCGACAGCATAAACCAATGAATCCGTTTTTCTATCGTAATCAAAAATTTCGTGCGCAAAATTCAAATCAAGTGGAATCCGAACAACAGAACCGACCCCGATAAACTCTTTTTGCGTCGTTCCTTTTCCATAATAAAGTGAATCTTTTTTGGACGGATAAACTTTTGCCATTGCCGAACCAATTTCCCTATCTGCCGGATAAGAATCCGTTGAATAATAAGACTTTGTTCTATTAATTCGTGAGCCAACATTTAATTGATAGACTTTAAAATTTTGAACCTGCGTCGTATCCCCATAAACCCCCGCAGCCGCGACCCGCAAAGTCATCACCGCAGAATCCAAAGTAGCCAAAGTGCCATCAGAATTCCTGAAATTCGGACTAAAAGTGCTCAATTGAAATAGCGAATAAATTTCAGCCTCGTGAACGCCAATAAGTGGGTCATTGATTTTACCACACAATTGATAATCGGCAGTAGAATTTATATCCGCAGTAATAATACTGTCTTCTATTTCAACTTTACAATGGATAGTCAGTGAATCGGTAAAAGCGTATTCTGCGATTTCATTTTGCAATAAATCTGCCCCAAACGGCGAAGATTTGCTGCAAGAAAAAAACATAAAAACAATTAAAACAGATAGGAAAACCAGTGCAAAATAAGTACTGTGGATTGAATTAGATTTTTTCATGAATCTTTTAAATAGGTGAGTTATTACAATTGACTATTCAATTGAAACCCGCCGTGTGTCGGATAACACGCGGCGGGTTTTGTATTCAAAGACGAGTTTTTTAAAAAAACAGTTGCCTTTACGATTTAAGCCAAAACTTCTTCTTCCATTTCAACCAAGGTGTGGAAAAAATCAAGGCAAGATCGGAGATAATTTTCGCCATCGTATGGAAGTACCGGTTTTTCGGCTGCAATCGCATTGAAATCAACGGCTGAATTGAAGTTTTCGCTGCCCAGCACCACCGCATCGGAGTAAAAACAAGCACCTTGATGCATCGAAAGTCCGCCATCTTCGGTTCGGTACGGTTCGAGTTCGCTTTTTGTCAGGTTATTGATGTTGGCTTTATCAAAAAACGCCTGCGCACCCATGCTTTCATATTCCGAATCATAAGCATGATAAACTATTTGGGCATTCGCAAAAAGCGGCTCTGTTTTATATGCCTCTTTGATATAAAACGGCAATAAACCGGTCAAAAATCCATGACAAGAAATAATGTCAGGTGCCCAACCGAATTTTTTCACCGTCTCGATTACGCCTTTGCAAAAGAAAATCGCACGTTCCGGATTGTCTTCAAACGGTTGGCCGGAGTCATCGCTGAAAACCGATTTCCGTTTGAAAAAATCTTCATTGTCCATAAAATAAACCTGCAAACGCGAACCAGGAAGGGAAGCCACTTTGATGATCAACGGATAATCGTCGTCATCTACGATAATATTCATCCCAGAAAGACGAACGACCTCGTGCAAACGGTGGCGGCGTTCATTGATAGTGCCGTATCGTGGCATTAAAATCCGCAGTTCAAGATCTTTATCTTGAAGAAATTTCGGCATTTTCGCCACCATCGCTGAAATCTCGGAAACTCCGGTGTACGGATCTAATTCTTGGGTGACGAAGAGCAAACGCTTCTTTTCCATGTATCTCAAAAAACATTTTAAATGTGTGAATATTCATAAACCGGCGAACCCAACTTGCTCCAAAAACGCTACTTCGTTGGGTTGGCTTCCAATTCCCCGGCTTTCGCAGGGACGATTTTTGTGGTGCAAAAGTATAAAAAAAGAAGCACTTCGATGGTAGCATTTCCCCGCCGATTTTTTTTCGAAACCCAAAAAATATTTTTTCCCGCCTCGCCCAAAAATAAAAACGGCCTCGCTCATTGCGAAGCCGTGCGGTGACTGATTATTCATTTTCGTTCTCTCATTGCACGTTGTTTTAATATTTGCAAAGGCCTTGCCAATCTATTGGAGGGCGGAATTTATTCCGCTCGAAAAAAACAAGGCGGAATAAATTCCGCCCTCCAATTCAAATTTTTGATAAAAACTTGCCCGCCCGTTCCAACAAATCCTCCGTTTTCGCAAAGCAAAAACGGATCACTTTTTCATCCTGCCCATCCGAAAAAAAGGACGAAACCGGTATCGCCGCCACCCCAAAATCGGTGGTTAAACGCTTGCAAAAATCCAAATCCGCCTCGTCCGAAATCTTGGAATAATCGAACAATTGAAAATATGTCCCCTCGCACGGCAGCGCTCGAAACCGCGTCCCGGCCATCATTTTTTGAAAAAAATCGCGCTTTTTTTGGTAAAAATCGGGCAAACCGAGGTACTCCGCCGGGTCTGCCATGAAATCAACGAGGGCTGCCTGAATCGGATGGTTCGCCGAAAAAACATTAAATTGGTGGATTTTCCGAAACTCGCGGGTCAGTTCCGGCGCGGCAATTGTGTACCCGATTTTCCAACCCGTGTTGTGAAAAGTTTTGCCAAAAGAATAGGTCGCCACCGTCCGTTCGCGCAGTTCGGGGTAGGCCAACGCGGTCAAATGTGGCTGCCCGTCAAAAACCAAGTGCTCGTAAACTTCATCGCTCAACAATATAATATCCGTGCCGCGCAGCAGTTTTGAAAGCGTCTCCCAATCCGATTTTTTCAGCGTCCGGCCTGTCGGATTTTGCGGCGTGTTCAGGCAAATCATTTTTGTTTTTGGGGAAATTTTCGCCGCCACTTCCGACCAATCTATCTGATAATCAGGCGCGTGCAACGGAATCGCAACCGCCACGCCGCCCACCGTTTCGACCGACGGGCGATAAGAATCGTAGCACGGTTCGGTCATCAAAACCTCGTCGCCTGTGCCGACGAAAGCCGCAATCGCACAAAAAATCGCCTGCGTCGCGCCAGCAGTCACCGTGATTTCGAGGTCGGGATGCACCGCCACGCCGTACATTTTTTCAAATTTTTCAGCAATCCGTTCCCGTAGCGGCAGCAGCCCCGGCATCGGCGAATATTGGTTTGCGCCGGCCTGCATTTTTTCAAAAACCAACCGCTGCAACCGCTCCGCCGGGTCGAAATTTGGAAAACCTTGCGACAAATTGATTGCCCCGTGCTTCGTCGCCAGCCCCGACATCACCGTAAAAATGGTCGTCCCAACATTTGGCAGTTTTGATTTGATGGTCGGTTTCATTCGTATTTTTTAAAAATTTCGGAGATGGTTTTTGCCAATTTGTGGTCGCGGGCGGTCACGGTGTCGCCCGCGTCGTGCGTGTTCAAATTGATTTCCACCGTATTCCAAACGTTCGACCAGTTCGGGTGGTGGTTTTGTTTTTCGGCATGAATTGCCACGGCCGTCATGAAAGAAAATGCTTCCGCAAAATCTTTAAATTTGAAAGTGGCTTGGAGTTTATTTTGGTCTTCTTTCCACATGATTTTGAAATTTTTAGATGAAAAATAATTGAGTTCGCCCAAAAAAGAACTGAACCCAACACGAATGTCATTCCGTAGGAATGACATTCGTGTTGGGTTTGGGATTTGGATCTTTTTTTAAAATAGCTTTGATTCATTTTGGTTCGAGCAAACCAATCGCCGCCAGCATCCGCCCCGTTGTCCCACGTTCTTTTCGATGCGAAAAAAAATCCTCGTTTTGCAAAACCGTGCAAGCCTCCGAAACCTCAATTTGCCCCGGCGGCAAACCAAAATCTAAAAGTTGCGCCCGGTTCGCATTTTTTAAATCGACAAAAAATTTGCCGCGCCCGGCATCCCATCGACGGTAATTTTTTGAAAAATGAATGGCAACTTCCTCGCCCACTTCAAAAGTTTTTTCAGAAATGCAAGCACCGACGAACGCAAAACAATCCGCCGGGCGCGTCGAAAATTCTTTTTTCAAAAAATCCAAAGTCTTCGAAACGATGCCCGCCGCCGTGCCTTTCCAACCTGCGTGGGCTGCCGCAACGGCCTGATTTTTTTTGTCAAAAATCAAAATCGGCGTGCAATCTGCCACCGAAACTGCCACCAAAATCCCCGGCGTCGCCGTGACCAAAGCATCAAAACCAGAAACAAAACCGGGCTGCGTCGCATGGTAAATTTCCGAGCCATGAACTTGAAAACTGGCGGCCAATTTTCCATCCGAAAAACCCATTTCTTCCAAAAATCGGCGGCGGTTTTCGGCCACATTTTCCGGCAGGTCGGCGGTGGATTTTCCCAAATTCAAACTCGAAAATGGTACTTGGCTGATGCCGCCGTGCCGCGTGCTTTGGGCTGCGGAAATTTGTGGGAAGTTGTTGAAAATCAGTGGTTTGTGCAACATCTTTTTGAACGATGAACTATGAACGATAAACTATGAACCGCCACGAATTACAAAGTTGTTCATCGTTTATCGTTCATAGTTTATCGTTCGAAAACTTATTTTTTGAGGCCAATTTCTCGTAGTCTTTCATTCAAATATTCCCCAGCCGTGGTCGGCGGATAAGCCACCGGATTTTTTTCAGAAACGCATTTTTCAAGGCAAGTCAAGTCCATTTCGCTCACCGGATGCAGGAAAAACGGGATGCTCAAACGCGGCTCGTCCCAATGCTCGCGGGGCGGATTGACCACGCGGTGGGTTGTGCTTTTCAAATAATTGTTGGTCAGCCGCTGCAACATATCGCCCACGTTGATGACGATTTCGTCGATGCCCGGCTGAATGTCCACCCACTGGTTTTTGGAGTTCAAAAGTTGCAGGCCGCCGGCGTTCGCCCCGACCAAAAGCGTAATCAAATTAATGTCCTCGTGCTGCTCGGCCCGGATCGCCGAGGCCGGTTCGACGGTAATCGGCGGGTAGTGGATCGCCCGCAAAATCGAGTTGCCATGTTTGATTTTATCCTTGAAAAAACGCGGGCCGAGTTTCAAATGCATCGCAATTGCTTTGAGCAAATGGCCGCCCGCCGTCTCGAAATTTTTGTAGAGTTCGCGCCCCATTTTCGTAAATTCTTTTACTTCTTTCACTTTCACATTGTCCGGGTACTGCGATTTTCGCGGGTGGTTGGCAGGAACTTGCTGGCCGATTTGGAAAAATTCCTTCAAATCCGCGACTTTTGATTGTTTCGCATGCTCTTTTCCAAACGAAGTGTAGCCCCGCTGCCCGGCCAAACCGGCGACTTCATATTTCCTTTTTTTCTTTTCAGGCAGGGCAAAAAATTCGTTGGAAGCCTTAAAAAAACCGTCCACCAATTCTTTTGGGATGCCGTGATTCTCGACCGCCACGAAACCCACTTCGTGAAATGCCTTGCCGAGTGTTTTGACAAATGCCCTTTTTTCGGCGGGCGTGCCGTTGACGAATTTCGACAGGTCGACCGTCGGGATACCTTTTTCTTTCATGTTTTCTCTTTTTTTAAGGTGAAAAACAGTCAAAAGTAAAAAAGAACGATGAACTATGAACTATGAACGATGAACTTTTGCCACATTTACCACTCATGTTTAAAGTTCATAGTTCATCGTTCATAGTTCATCGTTAAAAAAAATGGATTATTTCAGTTTCAAAATCACCTGCCCCGCCGAACTCACCGATGCCCTCATCGCTTTTTTGGCCGACCAACCGTTCGATACTTTTGAAGAAACGGACGCAGGTTTCAATGCTTATTTGCCTGCAAAATCGGACATCGCCGCTACCGAAGCGTTTTTGGTTGACTTAAAAAACGACTTTGATTTTCAATTTGAAAAGGTTTTTCACCCCTCCGAAAATTGGAACGAGAAATGGGAAAGCAATTTTCAACCCGTCGTCGTGGATGATTTTTGTGGGGTTCGGGCAGATTTTCACGAGCCGTTTGGCGAAAAAGTCGAGCACGAATTGGTCATCCATCCAAAAATGGCGTTCGGCACCGGCCACCACGAAACGACTTGGATGTGCATGAAAACAATGCAAAACCTGGCAATTTCAGGCAAAAAACTCTTGGATTTTGGGTGTGGCACGGGCATTTTGGCCATCCTTGCCTCAAAATTAGGGGCAAGCGAAATCGAAGCAATCGACATCGAAGAAGAATCTTTTCAAAATACTTTGGAAAATGCGGCCAAAAATGGCGTGGAAAATATCACGGCTCGCTGCGGCATTTTGAAGGATGTGCAGGGCGAAAATTTTGAAGGCATTTTGGCGAACATCAACCGGAACGTGATTTTGGAATCACTGCCGAGATTGGCCGATTTGGTCGTGCCGGGCGGTTGGATGCTTGTTTCTGGAATTTTAAAAGAAGATGTGGAAATGGTAGAAAATGCGGCGGCGGCGGTTGGGTTTCGGCGGGCAGAAAGTTCGGAACGGGGGAATTGGGCGGCGGTGGTTTTTAAAAAATAAAATCAACTGCTCGTCTGGCAATGTTCAAAACTGCAAAACAATCATCCTAAAACTTATAATTTTTAGGAAAAATCGACTACCCCCGCAGCAATTCCAAACATTTTTGAAGGCTCGCCCGCCAGTGTGGAATCTCCAAACCAAACGTTTTTTTGATTTTTGATTTGTCCAAAACACTGAACGGCGGACGGCTCGCCGGCGTCGGATATTGCGCCGAACGGATCGGCAAAACGCGGCACGGGATATTTTCCATTTGAAAAATTTCGACCGCAAAATCGTACCAACTTGTCACGCCTTCATTTGAAAAATGAAAAACGCCACCCAATTCTTCGTGGCTAACTTCCTGATTTTCAACTTTTTGAATGATTGAAAAAATGGCTTCGACCAAATCGGGCGCAAAAGTTGGCGTTCCGATTTGGTCAAAAACGACGTTCAAATTCGGGCGTTCCTTGCCCAGCCGGAGCATCGTTTTTACAAAATTATTTCCCAAATGGGCATAAACCCACGACGTCCGCAAAATCATGGCTTGCGGGTGCGCTTTCAAAACGGCACGGTCGCCGAGCAGTTTTGTTTTTGCATAAACACCTTTCGGATTTTCGGCATCGCCCTCGACAAACGGCGTGTTTTGGCGATTGTGGTAAACGTAATCCGTTGAAATGTGGAAAAAAGGAGTGCCAAATTTGGCAGCCGCAGCCGCGAGATTTTTCGCGCCATCCACGTTGATTTTTTTTGCCAAAACCGGGTCGGTTTCTGCTTTGTCAACGGCGGTGTACGCCGCGCAATTCACCACCCAAGTTGGTTTTTTTTCAGAAAAAAAAGACATCACCAACCGACGGTCGGTGATGTCCAATTCTTCGATATCTGCAAAAAGGAATTGGTAATCAGGATGTTGTGCCGCCAATTCTTGAAAACACTGGCCGACCTGACCTTTTCCTCCCGTAATTAAAATCATGTTTTTGAACTATGAACTATGAACTATGAACTATGAACTATGAACTTTTCGTGGTTCATAGTTCATAGTTCATAGTTAAATAGTTACTTTTTGAGTTTAAGTTTTGGCCGCCCGATGGATTCGTAATGTGCCCCGAAAACCTTCATTTGTTCGATGTCGTACAAATTCCGACCGTCAAAAATGACGCTGTCGGTCATCGAAGCGAACACTTTTTTGAAATCGAGGTTCCGAAATTCCGGCCACTCGGTCATGATCGCTAGGCAGTCCGCGCCGACGACGGTTTCGTAGGCATTTTCGCAAAATTGGATGCGGTCGCCAAGTTCGAGTTTCACGTTTGGCATGGCTTCCGGGTCGAACGCTTTGACTTTCGCGCCCATCGCCAAAAGTTCTTCGATGATGACCAACGCGGGCGCTTCGCGGATGTCGTCGGTGTTTGGTTTGAACGCCAAACCCCAAACTGCGATGGTTTTTCCAGCCAAATCGTTTTTAAAGTATTTTTTGATTTTTTTGGTTAAAACACTTTTTTGTAGCGTGTTTACTTTCATCACTGATTTCAAAATTTTGAAATCGTAGGAATAGTCAGAAGCCGTTTTTGCCAAGGCTTGCACGTCTTTTGGAAAACACGAGCCGCCGTAACCAATTCCGGGAAACAAAAACCGCTTCCCAATCCGGGAATCCGAACCCATTCCGATGCGAACTTGATCCACATTTGCCCCTGTTTTTTCGCACAGATTTGCGATTTCATTCATGAAAGTGATGCGCGTGGCGAGGTAAGAATTGGCCGCGTATTTTGTCATTTCGGCACTCCGCTCGTCCATGAAATAAATCGGATTGCCCTGCCGGACGAAGGGTTCGTAAAGTTGGCGCATCAATTTTTTGGCCTTTTCGCTTTTCGTGCCGATGACCACGCGGTCGGGTTTCAAAAAATCGTCAACGGCCACGCCTTCCCGCAAAAATTCAGGGTTCGAAACCACGTCGAACAATTTTTTTGGCAAATTTTCAGCCATGATTGCCGCCACTTTTTCGGCAGTGCCGACCGGGACGGTGCTTTTGTCAACGATAACTTTGTATTCGTTGATAATTTGGCCGAGGTCTTTCGCCACGCCCATGATGTACCGCAAATCGGCAGCCCCGTTTTCGCCGGGCGGCGTGGGCAGGGCGAGGAAAATAATCTGGCTGGCGTCCACTGCTTCTTTCAAATTGGTGGTAAAATGCAAGCGTCCTTCTTTTGTGTTGCGCTCAAAAAGTACTTCCAGACCTGGTTCAAAAATGGGGACTTTGCCATTTTTGAGGCTATTTACCTTATTTTCGTTGATATCAACGCAAATCACGTTGTTGCCGGTCTCGGCAAAACAAGTCCCGGTGACGAGTCCAACGTACCCGGTTCCAATTACTGCAATGTTCATTTTAAAAGGAAAATGTTAGTTTTGAATTTGAGAAAATCCCGAAATCGGTTTTCAAAAACCAAGAAACATGCCGGGACGATTTTTTAACGAGGGGTGGAAAAGGGGAAAGTGCCTGTTTTAAAAGCGGACAAAGATAAATTGACTGAAAAAATTTTCGGCCAGCCAAACATGATTTTTTCTCGCTTTAAATTTTTAGGGCGATTTAAAATTAAATTTTGAGGGAAATACGGACGAGCTGAAAGGTTGAAATTTTAGCCTTTCGTAAATTGAAGTTTTTGATTGGCCAAACTGAAATGTAAATCTGGCATAATTTCAATTTTACTACCTTTCGCCATCCAAAAACTGGAAAATTGAAATGAATTCCAATCAAAAATTGAAACTGGTGATTTTGGTTTGCTTTTTCGCCACGTCTGTTTTTTCCCAAAAATCAACTTTTCGCCCACCGAAAGATGGCGAAAACATTGTGCCGAACGGTGGTTTTGAATTGTATTCCGCCGCGCCGATCGGCTGGTTTTACAAAGGTGTCCATTTTGGGCAAGTGATGAAATATTGGTACAGTATTACCACTTCCAGCCCGGATGTTTATGGCCCAAAAGTTAAAGTTCCCACCGACTGGGCAGAAAAGGGTTTTGGAAATCAAAAATCGCACGGCGGACAGAGTTTTGCAGGCCTGACTTTGTTCGGTTGTTTGAACGGGAAACCGCACTGCCGAGAATATATTCAGGTGCAATTGGCCGAACCGCTCGTGCCGGGGCAATATTATGAAGTCGAATTTTGGACGACGCACCTCGCGCGTTCTTTGCAAATAAACAACCTCGGTGTGCTTTTTTCGAACGAGCCGATTGAACGGAAAACGGATGAAGTTTTGATTTTTTCACCGCAAATCCGTGCGGAAAATATCATCGCTGCGACGGGCGGAAAATGGAAAAAAATCAGCAAACGTTTTCGAGCAACCGACGAATCGGAGTACCTCGCCATCGGCAATTTTTTTGATGACCCCAACACGCAATCCATGCCGTACCGCGCCGATTGCTACAATTACGCCTATTATTATATCGATGATGTTTTGGTGAAAAAAATACCGCCGTATTTGCCGCCGCCCGTCAAATCGGACGACTTGACAAAATTGGATTTGAAAACGGGCGACACCGTGCGGCTACGGAATATTTATTTTGAATTTGACCGGGCGGAATTGATGCCGCGCTCGTTCGTCGAATTGAACAAACTGTTGAAAATCATGCTGTTGAACCCAAAACTTTCGGTGGAAATCGTAGGCCACACCGATTCCGACGGCTCGGATATTTACAATCTCGACCTTTCAAAACGCCGCGCCCGGACGGTGGTCAATTTTTTGGTTGAAAATAAAATCGGGCAAAAACGCCTCAAAATGCGCGGGGAAGGCGAACGGGTTCCGGTGGCGGACAATGAAACGGACGCGGGTCGGGCGGTGAACCGGCGGGTGGAATTTGTGGTTTTGGAGAATTGAAAATTGCTGAAAAAAAAAGCGCAAACTGTTGACCATCAACAACTTGTGCTTTCTTTTTTATTTCTAAAAACGTCTAAAACTATGCCGCTGCCACCATCCTTTCCACTTCTTGAAAAGTAGATTTTGAAACATGTGGACGTGCTTTTGATTTTTTTTCCGTTTTTTTGGCATCGACAGATAATTGGGCAAGAGCCTTTTCAAAATCATGCAAAGTGATTCCAATATTTGCCATTTCAATTATCATTTCCTTCAACAAATCATCTTTTGACATTTCATACTGCCAAACCATCAAATCGGTCACCGGGTCGGATTCCCATCCTTCCATTCTTTTTATGCCATTGTTAAAATGCCGAATATCTTCGGCGAAGCTTAAAATTTTTGAAATTGGAGTCTCTATCATTTTTAACAATTTATTTTAATGATGCCTTTTGGCAGGCGGATAGATTTTTCATTTGCCCTTGATTGGCTGTAAAGATTATAAAATTCGGATTCTTCCTCTTTGAATTTTTCATAAAACCGATGCCGCCAATTGCAGGTTGGACAAAAACTCGCATCAATTAGAAGCCTGCTTTTTCCAATTTTCTTTAACCATTGAATTTGCCCTGTATTTTTAAAAACCCATTCTCGTGGCAAAAAAGTAACGCAATCAATATCGCCTGGAAATTCTTTTGTGGTGATAAAACTACCCGCAACCCATTGAAAAAAGGGCAACCCAACCAATTTTTTCACCTCTTCCAAAAATTGAAGATAGTTTTCAAACAACATCTGTCGGTGAATTTTGTCCGCCAAACCGTCCACAAAAATAGCCTGAAATTCTTGTAAAGACAATTCCGAAACTGAATATGGTTGAAGATGGCCGTGCTCGTCAAATTTTATCATAGAAAAAGTTTTGCAGCAAAAGTTGGTTTTTAACCAAATAAAGGTATGCAAAATTACACAAACAGCGCACTTTTCAATTCATCCACCCGCCCAATCGTATTCACCCGGATCGAGTATTTTTCAAAATTCACGCCTTTCGTGTTGTATTTTGAAATGTACATTTCTTTAAAACCCAGCCGGTCGGCCTCGGCAATACGTTGTTCGACGCGGCTCACCGAACGGATTTCGCCCGACAAACCCACCTCGCCCGCAAAACAAACATCCGCCGGGACGCTCACATCCATCAACGACGAAATCAGCGAGACGACAATCGCCAAATCAATCGCTGGGTCTTCGACCCGGATGCCGCCCGCGAGGTTCAAAAACACGTCGTTCATGCTGAAAAAATAGCCGCACCGCTTTTCCAAAACCGCCAAAAGCATCGAAAGCCGACGCATGTCAAAGCCAGTCGCCGAGCGTTGCGGCGTCCCAAAAACGGCTTTTGAAACCAGTGCCTGCGTTTCGATGAGCATCGGGCGCATCCCTTCGACCGTCGCGGCGACTGCACAACCGCTCAAATCGTCGTCTTTTTGCGAAAGCAAAAGTTCGGACGGGTTGCTGACTTGCCTCAGCCCAGTGCCCTGCATTTCGTAAATGCCCATTTCGTCGGTGCTGCCGAAACGGTTTTTCAGCGTCCGGAGAATCCGGTAAGTGCTGTGGCGGTCGCCTTCGAATTGCAGGACGCAGTCCACAATGTGTTCGAGCAGTTTTGGCCCCGCGATTTCGCCTTCCTTATTAATATGACCGATCAAAAAAATGGGGATGTTCGTCTCTTTCGCAAACCTCAAAAGTTCGGCGGCGCACTCCCGAACCTGTGAAATTCCGCCCGGCGCGGAGTCCAAATGTGGGCTGGAAAGTGTCTGGATCGAATCGGCAATGATCAGTTGCGGCTGCAATTCTTGGGCTTGCTGTAAAATTTTCGAGGTATTCGTCTCCGTCAAAATGTAGCATTCCGACTGAAAATGACCGATTCGGTCGGCGCGCATTTTTATCTGTTCCTCACTTTCTTCGCCAGAAACATACAAAATACGCGCGGGCAAAGCCATCGCCACTTGCAAAAGCAGCGTGCTTTTTCCGATGCCGGGCTGGCCGCCAATCAAAACCAATGACCCCGGCACGATGCCGCCGCCGAGCACACGGTTCAATTCTCCGTCGTGCGTGTCCATCCGCATCGTCGAGCCGGTTTCGATAATATCGAGTCGGACGGCTTTCGGGGATTCACTTTTCCCGACGCTCCACGATTTGCGTTTTTCCTCGGCGACCGTCTCTTTTTGGATGACTTCTTCCTGAAAAGTGTTCCATTCGTTGCAGTGCGGGCATTTTCCCAACCATTTTGGGGCGGACGCGCCGCAGTTGGAACAGAAGAAGATGGTTTTGGCTTTGGCCATTTTTGGGTTGTTTTAACACATAGAAACATAGGAATTTTCACATAGAGCAACATAGTTTTTGGTAAAAATTTCTATATTGCCTATGTGAAAACGCTTATGTTTCTATGTGTTTAAATAAAAAATCAAACATCAAACCGTATCCCTTGCGCCAGCGGAACCGTTTCAGAATAATTGATCGTGTTCGTCTGCCGCCGCATGTACGCTTTCCAAGAATCCGAACCCGATTCGCGCCCGCCGCCCGTTTCTTTTTCACCACCGAACGCACCTCCGATTTCCGCGCCCGACGTGCCGATATTGACATTTGCAATGCCGCAATCCGACCCCGCCGCCGACAAAAAACGCTCGGCTTCCCGCAAATTCGTGGTCATAATTGCCGACGAAAGTCCCTGTGGAACGCCATTTTGCAAGGCAATCGCCTCATCCAAAGTTTTGTATTTCAATAAATAAAGTATCGGCGCGAACGTCTCGTGCTGCACAATCGGCCATTCATTTTGCGCCTCGGCGATGCACGGTTTGACATAACATCCGCTTTCAAAACCCGCGCCGGACAAAACGCCGCCCTCGACCACCATTTTTCCACCTGCTTTTTTCACGGCTTCGATGGCTGCGAGGTAGTGTTCGACTGCCAATTTGTCAATCAACGGCCCGACGTGGTTGTTCGAATCGAGCGGGTCACCGATTCGCAATTGTTTGTAGGCCGCTGCCAACACTTTTTTCACTTCTTCAAATTGGCTTTCGTGGATAATCAGCCGTCGCGTCGACGTGCACCGCTGCCCCGCCGTGCCGACCGCGCCGAAAACCGCGCCCGTCAAAACGATTTTCAAATCTGCCGACGGTGCAACGATGATGGCGTTGTTGCCGCCCAATTCCAAAAGCGACCGACCGAGCCGGGCCGCGACCGCTTGCCCTAAAATTTTTCCCATCCGCGTGCTGCCCGTCGCACTGACCAAAGGCACGCGGCCATCTTTCGACAAAAACTCGCCGACACGGTAATCGCCGTTGACGACCGAAGAAATTCCCTCCGGTAAATTGTTGGTTTTCAATACTTTCTGAAAAAGCAATTGGCAAGCGATGCCGCAAAGCGGCGTTTTTTCGGAAGGTTTCCAGATGCAAACATCGCCGCAAACGAGGGCCAGCATCGAGTTCCAAGACCAAACCGCCACTGGAAAATTGAACGCCGAAATGATTCCGACGATGCCCATCGGATGCCATTGTTCGTACATCCGGTGGCCGGGACGCTCAGAATGCATCGTCAAACCGTACAATTGCCGCGACAAACCGACCGCAAAATCGCAGATATCAATCATTTCTTGCACCTCGCCGTAGCCTTCTTGCAGTGATTTTCCCATTTCATAACTGACCAAACGGCCGAGCGGCTCTTTGTTTTGGCGCAGCACGTCGCCGAATTGCCGGACGATTTCGCCGCGTTTCGGGGCGGGCATTTCGCGCCAGATTTTGAAAGCAGCGGTGGCCTTTTCGACCACTTTTTGATATTGTTCGTGGGTGGTCACGGTCACTGAACCAATCAGCGCGCCGTCCACCGGTGAATAAGAATCAATCGTTTTTCGGCTGCCGGAGATACTTTCGAGGCCTGTCCAAGTGCCGTCGTTTCGGTTTTTGAGTCCCAGTTTTTTTAAAAATTCTTTTGAAGACATGTAAAAAATAATTTTGGTGATAAATGGAAGGTCAAAGATAGAAAACGGAATGGCTGGAAATGAAAAGTGTCCCCACAACAAGAATTTTGAGCGACAACTTTGGGGGTTTGTGATTTGGGAAAATTTTTTTAATTTGCTAATCAGTTTGGTAGACAGTAATAAAATCGGCGAAACACAAATT
>JANNMS010000041.1:0-6494 GCA_031398055.1 Saprospirales bacterium
CCCTTTTTTGAAACTCGTTTTTTTTCATGGGGTTTTTTTTTAATATTGTGGGGGTTCATTTTTCTCCCCCCCCGGGGGGTGGGTATAAAAACTTCCCCACCTCCATCACTCCTCTTCCGTGTTTTTCATTTTTCCCAAAAGCGAGTACGCATTTTTCAAAACAAGGTTTTTCGCCGACAAATCGGCACCGTCCGCCGCCGTGATTTGCTGAAAATCGCCTTCAGCCGCGCCCGTTTTCACTTCCAACATTTCAAAATGACGTTCGTCGTCTGCCGCCGCGAACATAAAAAACCGGTTTTCGAACCGCAAAATCGCCTCGTTCGGCACGGTCAGCGCACCGGTTTCGGTCGTTTCGATGTCGGCGTTCAGGAACATTCCCGGCACGAGGCGATGGTCGTCGCGGTCGAGGTGGCAATGGACCAGGGTCGCCCGTTGCTCGTCGAGGGTGCGCGAAATCAGGATGATTTTTGCGGAAAAAACCAGTCCCGGCAGGTTCGGCGCGGTGACTTTCACCACCTGCCCGATGCGGATTTTGGGCAAATCCCTTTCAAAAACCGTCAGCGAAGCATGGATATCGTCCGGGTTGACGAGTTCAAAAAGCACGTCCGACGGCGCGACATATTTGCCCGGATTGACATTTACTTTCGACACAAAACCGGAAATCGGTGAGTGCAGTGCGACCGTGCGCGTGATGTTTTCGGGGGTCAAATTTTCGGGCGCGACGCCGAGCAGCCGCAGTTTTTCGGCCAGCGAACGCACGTTGATTTGTTGCAAACGGACATCAATTTGGGCTTTTTGGAGCGTTTTTGCGGCGTTGATGTTTTCTTTTGACAATTCTTGCTGCCGCGCGAGTTCGCTTTGGGCAAGTTCCAATTTCGTCTGCTCGGTCAAAAAATCATGCTGGATCTGGATAAAACTTTGGTCTTCGAGCACCGCCAAAACCTGTCCTTTTCGCACCGGCGTGCCTTCCAAAAGGTTGCTGCTTTTCAAAAAACCGCCCATCGGAAAACTCACCGAAACCAAATTGTGCGGCGGCACGTCGGCCTTGCCGTTCACTTTCAAAATGCTTTTCAGGGTGCGGATTTCGGGTTTTCCGAGGGTCAAATTGGCGTTTTTGAACTGCGCGTCGGTCAGTTCGACGCCGTTTTCGGGCGCGGTCGGCGCGGTGTTTTCGGCGGCTGGCTGCTCGTTTTTGCAGGCCGAAAAAAGGAAAATGAGGGTGAAAATTGAAATGATATTTTTCATTGAAAATTGAATTTTTTAATGGAGGTCGAAATTTATTTCGACCAATTTGTTTGAAAAGGCGGAATAAATTCCGCCCTCCGTTAGAAACCGGTGATTTCCAAAACCACCAAATTGAACCGCCGCGCAGCCTCCAAACCCGCCTGCTCCGCCACCACATATTTTTCCAAAACCAGCGCGAACTCGGCCTGACCGATTTCCCCGTTTTGCCGACTGATTTTGGCCAAACGCAGCACGTTTTCGGCCTGCGGCAGGGCGGTTTTTTCATAAAATTCGAGGTTTTGCCGGGCGTTTTCGAGTTGCCGAGCGAGGCGCGAAAACTGGTTTTGCAGCACGGCGGCTTCGGTTTTCAGTTCGGATTCGGCCACTTTTTCGGTCAGCCGGGCGGCTTCCGTTTTTGCATTTTTTGCCTTTTTGAAAAGGGGAATTTCCACTCCGATTTGCAGCGCGGAAAACTGCGGGACGGCGTTGAAATTGAAATCGCGCGAACCAAAAGTTTGCGTCCCCCGGATGGATTGCAGGGCGTAACCTGCCGAAAATTCGGGCAAAAGTTCGGCGCGGCTGACCTCGGTTTTTTGTCGGGCGAGTTCGATTTCTTTTTGAAAAAGGGCGATTTTGGGATGATTTTGCAAAAAAGCAGGGTCGCCGGGCATTTCAAATTTCATTTTCAAAACCTGTTTTTCGGGCAAAAACCAGCGGTCGGTTTGCAGTAAAAATTGAAAATCGGTCTGCAAAATTTCAATTTCGGCGGCGGTTTGGCGGAGTTGCTGGCCGAGTTCGGCGCGTTGGTTTTCGGCGGAAATTTTTTCCAAAATGCTGGATTCGCCCGTTTTCAAACGTAGTTCGGCAGCGCGGATATTTTCCAAAAACAAGGAATCGAGGCGTTGCAAAACCTGTTTTTTCGCCTCCAAAAAAAGCAGTTCGTAAAAAACAAAACGCACCTGATTTTGGATTTCCCGTTCGGAAATGGCCAGCCAGCGGCGTTCGATTTCGGTTTCGGATTTCAACACCCCTGCCTGCGTTCGGTAATATTTTGGCAACCGGAACGACTGATTTGCCGACAGGCGGTTGTCCAAAACGCGGCTGTTGATTTGCCCGGTTTCGAGGCCAAATTGGGTTTTGGGCAGGTCGCGGGCGGTGTTTTCGAGTGCCGTTTTTTCATTGATTTTCAAACGTGCAGTTTGCAGGGCGAGGTTGTTTTCGGCGGCCATTTTGAGCGCGTTTTCCAGCGAAATCGGTTGACTTTCAATATGTTGCGCGGACAAAACATTTATCGAAAAAATGAAAACGAGGAGCGGCGCGGCGGTTTTTATCTTTCGAAAAATTGTGATTTTTTCAAACCAGACGTACAAAATCGGCAGCACAAAAAGTGTCAGCAGCGTGGCCGAAAACAGCCCGCCGATGACCACCGTGGCCAGCGGCCGCTGCACTTCCGCGCCCGAACCGTTGCTCAAAGCCATCGGCAAAAAACCGAGCGAGGCCACCGCTGCCGTCATCAAAACGGGTCGCAGGCGGTTGGCGGTCGCGGATTTTATGATTTGCCGGAGGTCGTTTTTTCCGGGAAAATTTCCCGAAAAACTGAGCCGGTTGCACTCCGCAATCAAAACGATGCCGTTCAAAACGGCCACGCCGAACAGCGCGATGAAACCCACGCCCGCCGAAATCGAAAACGGCATCCCGCGCAGCCAAAGCGCGAAAACGCCGCCGATGGCCGACATCGGAATGGCCGTGAAAATCAAAAGCCCCTGCCGGATGGAGCCGAAAGCAAAGTACAAAAGCAGAAAAATCAGCAGCAGCGCGACCGGAACGGCCACGGCGAGGCGTTTTTTGGCGGCCAAAAGGTTCTCGAACTGCCCGCCGAACGTGATGAAATAACCGGGCGGGAACTTGATTTGCGCCTCCGTTTTTGCCTGCAAATCGTGCACGACGGTCTGGATGTCGCGCCCCCGGACGTTGAAACCGACGGTGATCCGGCGTTTCGCGTCCTCGCGTTGGATTTGGCTGGGGCCTTCGATGATGTCCACTTTTGCGACCTGCGACAGTGGGATTTGACCACTTAACGGACTGGAAATCAAGAGGTTGCGCACGTCTTCGAGGTTTTTCCGTTCCTCGCCGGCGAGGCGCACGACGAGGTCAAAACGTTTTTCACCTTCGTAAATCAGCCCGGCACTCGCCCCGGCGAACGCAGTTTGCAGCGTCCGGTTGATGTCTGAAATATTTAACCCGAAACGGGCAATCGCGGCGCGGTCGTAATTGACCACGATTTGCGGCAGCCCGGTGACGGTTTCGACTTGGATTTCGACCGCGCCGTCCACCGTGCCGACGACCGCGCCGAGTTTTTGGGCATAAAAAGCGAGCGTGTCGAGGTTTTCGCCGAAGATTTTGCAGACCACGTCCTGTTTCGCGCCGGTCATCAATTCGTTGAAACGCATTTGCACGGGGTACTGAAAACCGGCGGTCACGCCCGGCACGTCTTCGAGCGCGATGGACATTTTTTCGGCCAATTCGTCGAAGGTTTTCGCGCTCGTCCAGTCTTTTTTATCTTTTAAAATGACCATCATGTCGCTCGCTTCGATGGGCATCGGGTCGGTTGGGATTTCGCCGGAGCCGATTTTGGTGACGATTTTGATGACTTCGGGGAAACGTTCGAGCAAGATTTTGGCGGTTTTTTGCGTGCCTTCGATGGTCGTGGCGAGCGAACTGCCGGGCAAAACGCGGGTGTCCACCGCAAAATCGCCTTCTTCCAGTTCGGGGATGAACTCGCCGCCCAAACTTTGCATCACCAAAAAAGCCGCAACGAAGAAAACGACCGCCGCGCCGACCACCGTTTTTGGAAACGACAAAGCCGCGGCGAGCCATTTTTGGTAAATTTTTCCAATGAAAAACATGGCGCGGTCGGACCAATTTGGCTTCGTCGGTTTTGCCTGCCGGAGCAGCAGCGCGGACATTTTCGGAACGTAGGTCAACGACAAAATGAACGCGCCGAGCAGGGCAAAAGCAACGGTCTGGGCCATCGGGGCGAACATTTTTCCCTCGATTCCTTGCAACGAAAGGATGGGCAAATAGACGATCAGGATGATGATTTGGCCAAAAACGGCGGAGTTCATCATGGTGCCGGTGGTTTTTTTGACGACGTCGTCCATTTCAATTTGGGTCGGGCGGGCACCGGAACTATGAACTATGAACGATGAACTATGAACATTCTGGGTTGAAAGTTGGTGCAAAACGGCCTCGACGATGATGACCGCGCCGTCGATGATCAGCCCAAAATCGAGTGCGCCGAGCGACATCAAGTTGCCGGAAACACCAAAAAAATTCATCATGATCACCGCAAAAAGCATCGAAAGCGGGATGACCGAGGCCACCAAAAGACCAGCACGCAGGTTTCCGAGGAACAAAACGAGCACAAAAAGCACAATCAGCGCGCCTTCCAAAAGGTTGGTTTGGACGGTGGAAATGGCGTTGTTGACCATTTTTGTGCGGTCGAGAAACGGCTCGATGAGCACGCCGTCGGGCAAGGTTTTTTCGATTTGGGCGATGCGATCCTTCACGTTTTTGATGACTTTTGAGGAGTTTTCGCCTTTCAACATCATCACGACCGCGCCCGCGACCTCGCCTTCGTCGTCAAAACAGACGGCACCGTACCGAACCGCGCTGCCCATCCGGACTTCTGCTAAATCTTTGATTGTCAACGGGATACCGCCGGGCGTGATTTTTACCGGCACATTTTCGATGTCGGAAACGGTGCCGAGCAAACCTTCGCTGCGGATAAAAAGGACGGTCGGGCCGCGTTCGATGTAGGCCCCGCCGGTGTTCTGGTTGTTTTTTTCGAGGGCTTCAAAAATGTCCTCGATGGTCAGGTTTTGGGCCTTCAAACGGTCGGGATGGACGGCGATTTCGTACTGTTTGAGTTTTCCGCCGAAACTCGAAACGTCGGCCACGCCCGGCACGCCGAGCAGTTGGCGGCGCACGATCCAATCTTGGATGGTTCGGAGTTCGACGGGCGAGTAAATTTTTTCAAAACCGGGTTTTGGGCGGACGACATATTGAAAAATTTCGCCCAGCCCGGTCGTCACCGGAGCCAAAATAGGCTTGCCGGAACCTGCCGGGATTTCGGATTGGACCTGCGCGAGGCGTTCGGAAACTTGCTGGCGGGCCCAGTAAATTTCGGTTTCGTCCGAAAAAACGATGGTCACGAGCGACAGCCCGAACCTCGAAAACGAGCGGATTTCGAGGATGCCGGGGATGTTCGCCGCCGCCTGTTCGATGGGGAAAGTGATGAGCCGTTCGACTTCCGGCGCGGCCAAAGCGGGGACGGACGTGATGATTTGGACTTGGTTGTCGGTGATGTCGGGGACTGCGTCTATCGGCAGTTTTTGGAGCGAAACGATGCCAAAAACCACAAAAGCGAGCATGAAAAGGCCGACAATCAGTTTGTTATGAATGGAAAAATGGATGATTCTGCTGAGCATGCGGGTGCTGATTTTTCAATGAAAAATTGGAAATAAATAGGGTGGCTGCGTTCGCTTGGGCAAACACAGGAGCATTTATCACATAGTTCACAGAGGAGTTTTCACATAGAAAACATAGATTTTTTTCTATGTACCTATGTGAAAACTCCTCCGTGGACTATGTGATAACCAAAAAAAATCAGCAAGATTTTGGCGGCTGCCAAATGCAGGAAAGGTGCCGGGAAACCAGCAAATTGGACTCCCGAAAAAACGCGCGGTTGACTTCGGAGACAAAACCGGGCGCGAGAAAAATAGGCAAATCATTGGGCAAAGCCACGACATTATTTGCACATAAAATGGAGTGGACATGGCCATTGTCTTTTCCCGGCAGGTCGGAATGGTCGTGTTCGGATTGGTGTTTTTCGAAACCCACGCCGTAATGTTCCGCCCAAAATTCGAGGAAAGTGGTGGACGGTTTTTCGATTTTGTGCATTTTGAAATGCGCCAAAAGTTGTGGGAATTTGCCCAATTCTTTCTGCACTTGCGCTGGGACAAGCACGGAAAAAAGGTAGATGACCAAGAAAAATCGAGCAAAAAATGGCGACATGACGGGCAAAAGTAGGGAATTACTTTTTACAATCTACTGAATTCGGCCAATACCCAGGTCAAACGCATTAAAATTTCAAAAACCCGTAGGGTTGGCATTTTAGTAGAAAACAAGGTTAATCAAGCAGGGAAATGCCGTAGGCATGGCATTTTATCCGTGAATGTTGCTGCCAAAATGCCATGCCTACGGCATTT
>JANNMS010000045.1:0-33715 GCA_031398055.1 Saprospirales bacterium
TTCAAATCCCGAAGGGATTTTATGTAAAAACTCGCGCCTGAAAACATAAAATCCCTTCGGGATTTATCGGGATTGTCCATTTCCATTTCTATAAACATAGATTCCCTTCGGGAATGGATTTTAATGCGTTTGACCTGATTGATATTCGATGCGGGTCAAAACTTCATTCAAATAAAGATGGATTTCCGGCTCGGTCGCTTTGGATGCTCGGACGATTTTTTCCTTGTGTTTGAAAATTTCAACTATCAAGTATTTGGCAGAAAAAAATCGATAATTTCGATTGAAAAGCATCTCTCGGAACTCAACATTCCGGGTCAGCAAAGCCGAAAAAAGCAGGTTGGTATCAACTATTACTTTCTTCATGATTTTCTCCGAGTAGTCGTTTTTTGTTGTTTTGCCACCAATTTCGGTTGATTTCTTTGCCCAATTCTAAAATTGAGTCGTCGAAATCAACTTTTTTAGCCAGAAATTCAACCTGAATTCTTCTCAAAGTTTCCAAAATAACATCCACATTCAAACCGGCAGTTTGAATGGTTATTTGAATGGTTTCTGGGGTTCGAGCAATTTGAAATGCCTCCATTTTTTTGAAATTTATGTGGCAAAGTTAACTGGCAAACTGGCAAATAAAAAACGATTCCAAATTGCCTGAGGACGTTATCGAATTGGACATTTTGCCGTTTTGCTAAAAATTCAAATCTACCTGAAATGTCCACAATTTCCTTTTTCAAAAAACCGTCCGTCGCCGACCTCAAAATTTTCCTCGAAAATCAAAAAGGCCAGCCGTTTTCCTACCCAAATTTGGAAGCCACCCGCCGCACTGAACCGGTCGAAAATTTCAACAACGACTACCAAAAATTGCCAGTCGGCCACGGCTCGGCAGATTTTGAACTTGCCAAAAAAGCACTCCAAAACTGGGTACATTTTCCATTTCACTGGACGCAAATCCAACCCGGCAACGCCAAAATCGAGGTCGGAAATGACGTCTGCGTCCTTTTTCAAATTTTCGGAATGTGGTGGAAAAGTGGCTGCCGCATCATTTACAAAACCGACGAGCCCCGGAAATTTGGTTTTGCTTACGGCACTTTGCCCAGCCACATTGAGCGCGGTGAAGAATTGTTTCAAGTCGAAATGGATGAAAATGATACGGTTTGGTACGAAATCCGGGCATTTTCGCAGCCCCGCCACCCGCTCGTCCGATTGGTAAAACCGCTCGCCCGGCTGTTGCAGGAAAAATTTCGCCGCGACTCCGCCGATGCCGTCCGGCAATTTGTCAAAACTGACGGCCCTGCCTCGCCTGAGGCGAGGCGAAAATTTGTCTGGCGACCTGACCAATGGATTTTGGCACTCCTTTTTTTCGTCGTCGGCGTGGTTTTTACTTTTCCCGGCACGTTTTTTCACCATGATTATGGCAAACCGGTTTTGTTTTTTGCGGTTTTGATTTCGTCGCCGGTGGTTTTGCATTTGCTCGCGGCACATCATTTTTTGCCAAAAAAATCTGAAAAAATGTTGGGTTGGATGTTGCCAGCGGGGGCGATGTTGGCGGCTGCGCAGGTTTTTGAAAACCAGATTTTGGCGAGTTTTTTGGCTGCGCCGTGGCTGGTTTTGGCTTTGATTTTTGCCTTTCGGCAAATTTTTTCTCCAAAAATGAAGGTGAAAAACCCAACGAATTTGGCGACCACCGCTGCCCTGATTTTCTGGGTCGTCGGTTCGGCTTGGGCTTTTGCCGACCCTGCTGGCATCCGAATTTTCAATTTTTCAGATGAAATTACACGATTGACAGCCCTGCATTTTCATTTTGCAGGTTTGGCCTTGCCGATTTTGGCAGGTCTGGCGCATTTTTACAAACCTGATTTTTTGGGAAAAATGGCGATTTGGCTGGTGATTTTTGGGGTGCCGTTGACTGCGGTTGGAATTACGTCAACGCAAATCGGCGGCGGGATAAATTTGGAAGTTTTTGCAGGCGTTTTCATGTCGGTCGCGGGCGTTTTTACAGCGATTCAATTGTTGAAATTGGGCATTTCAAAAATCAATTTTTGGCTCGTCGTGTCCGGTTCGACCTTGTTTTTTACCATGCTTTTGTCGTTTGGCTATGCCCTGCGACCGTTCGTTTTTCTCGAATTTTTGAACATCAATTGGATGCGGGCAGTGCACGGTTCGTTGAATGCTTTGGTGGCCGTGCCGTGCGGGTTGATTGGTTTTTTAGGTTTGCGATTTGGATTTGAACACAGATGACACGGATTTTCAAACACAGATTTTTCAGATTTTAATCCAAAAAATCTGTGTCATCTCTGTTCAATTTTCATCCCCACAAAATCCGAAAACTGGGCTGCGGATCTTTCAAAAGCCGCGTTTTCCGCCTCGTCCAAATCCGAAAAAAGCGTTTTTTCAATCACGATCTTATCCTTTTTAAATGTCCGTTGCCAGATGCCGCGCACCTGTCCGTTGACCAAAACGACGGGTTTGAAAATGCCATTTCCTGTAATTATTTGCGCATTTTTTTCGGAAGAAAGCGATGCCGTGCGGTTTTTGTAACTCACCAAAAATTCATCGAACGCTGGTAAAAGATGCACCGAAAGTGGCGCAGCGGGTTTTGGTTGAAAATGACTTGGCAACCAAAACACTTGTTTTTCAATGGTTTCGGAGACCAAATTGGGCTTCGCGGCCTGCAAACCAGCGCGGGCATCCGCCATTTTCAAACCTGACCACCACTGAAAATCTTGCAAAGTCGCGGGCGCGTGGCTCGAAAAATACCGCCGGGCGAGTTCGGCGATGGCTTCCGGGCGGTCGAGGATTTTGGTTTTTGGGACGCGTTCGTCGAGCAAAGCGTAGGTAAATTGCTTGCCACGCCGCACCCCGTTGCACACGATTTCTTCCAATTCTGCACGCATCATCAAATGGGTGGCCGTCGAATTTGTGGTCGGGATGCCGTGTTTTTGGAGTTCCAACATCAGTTCTTCGCGGGTCAACTGCCGCCCATTTTCCAATGATTTTGCCAAAATCGGCAGGGCATTTTGGTAGATTTTTTCATCCAAACCGATCTGTTTGTCCATCGTGAAAAGCACCGGCAAAATCTGCGGTTTTGAAAGCCGCAACATCCAACGGGCGTCTTCGGCAGCGACAAAATGCCAAGTCGGGCGCAGCAAATGGGTTCGAATAATTTCTGCGCGGTCGATCGCCGCCTCCAAATCTGCATCCGTCGTGCCGGGCAAACGCAGGCCGATCGCCCATTTTGCATGGGTAAAATCTTGGGCTTGCGTCGCGCCTTGCCACGCGGCCACGTCTTTTATTTTTGAAAATTTGGGGTGGGTGATTTGTTGATTTTGGAGTCGAAAAAGGGCAATTTTTTGCATATTGGGATATTGAGATATTTTGGTATTGCTGCGGTAAAAATAGGATTGCATTTGAAAATATTTTAAACCGGAAACTGGAAAAACGCGTTTTTTGAGGCATGAAAAAAGTAGTCGTTGCGATCACCGGTTCGTCCGGGAGTATTTATGCCAAAGTGCTTTTGGACAAATTATTGGCCTTGCAAAACCAATGTTCCGCCGTCGGCGTGGTCATTTCTGACAATGCTTTGGTGAATTGGGAAATCGAAATCGGTTCGCCCGATTTTTCAAAATACCCATTTGATTTTTACAAAAAGAACGACTTTTTCGCGCCGTTTGCGAGCGGCTCGGCAAAGTTTGAGACGATGTTTGTTTGTCCATGTTCGATGGGAACGCTCGCTCGGATTGCCACCGGAATTTCAACGGATTTGGTCACGCGGGCGGCGGACGTCATGTTGAAAGAACGCCGGCGACTGATACTTTTTACCCGCGAAACGCCGCTCAGTTTGATTCATATCAATAACATGAAAACGGTCACGGAGGCTGGGGGCATCATTTTGCCGGCCTGTCCGTCGTTTTATTCCAATCCAAAAACGGTGGAAGAAGCGGTGGGGACGGTGGTGGACAGGGCGTTGGATTTGGCGGGTTTTGATTTGGAAAGTTTTCGGTGGGGCGAGCTGTTGAATTAAAAACGTAGACTTTTTCCCACCATTTATCTAAACCCAACGCGCCGCGCCGCTAGTTTTTTCTACTTTTGAAATTGAAAATTGGCCAGTCCCACTTTCCCAACATCTCAATTTCCAAAAATGCGGCAACTTTTAAGAATCGTTTTCGAAGGCGCAAACCAAGCCTGGCAGCAACTCACCGCCAACAAACTCCGCTCGTTCCTCTCACTTTTGGGCGTGACCATTGGCATTTTTTGCATCATCGGGGTAAAAAGTGCGGTCAATTCGTTGGAAGCCAACATCCGTGGCAGCATGGAAAAACTGGGCAACGACGTGATTTATGTCGAGAAATTTTCGTGGACGGAAGATCCGCACGACAATTTTTGGAAATGGATGCGCCGTCCGAATTTCACTTATTTGGAATTCAAGGCACTCGAAGAACGCCTGAAACTGAACCAAAAAATCGGTTATTGGCAATATATCGGTTCGAAAACCATCAAATGGCAGTCGTCGAGCGTCGAAAACACCTTTTTTATCGGCATGACCGAAGACTGCAACGACCTGTTTCACCTCGAATTTGAGGATGGCCGGTTTTTGACGCCTGTCGAATATCAAAGCGGTTCGGACGTCTGTATTTTAGGCGCGACGGTCGCCGAAGGTTTGTTCGGCACGGGTGTAGATCCTGTGGATAAAACGGCCAACGTCGGCGGTCGAAAATTGCGGGTCATCGGTGTTTTGAAAACTTCGGGGAAGGACATCATGAAGCCATTTGCGTTTGACAACGGCGTTTTGGTGGGTTATAATTTGGCGCGGCGCGGTTTCAACGTCCGCGACAAAGGCGATTGGGAACGCACTTCCATTTTGGTTCAGGCCAATCCGGGCGTAGATATTGAAGAAATGAAAGACGAAATCATCGGTGTTTTGCGCGCCGAGCGGCGGCTGAAACCGCGGGAGGAAAACAATTTTGCGGTCAACACGCTGTCCATTTTAAGCAATTTGTTCGACTCGCTTTTTGGGGTAATCAACGCTGCGGGGTTCATCATCGGCATTTTTGCATTGATTGTTGGCATGTTTTCGGTCGCAAATATCATGTTCGTTTCCGTCCGCGAACGCACCAATATAATAGGTATAAAAATGGCTTTGGGCGCGAAACGGTGGTTCATTTTGCTCGAAATTTTGTTGGAAGCAATAGTGCTTTGCGTGGTCGGCGGTGCGCTCGGATTGCTGCTGATTTGGCTCGGAACGATGGCCATTTCGAAGGCTTTGGACTTTCATATTTTCCTTTCTTTGAGCAATGTTTTGGTCGGCGTTTTGACATCGGTGGTGGTCGGCGTGCTTTCTGGGATGATTCCTGCGATTCAGGCAAGCGGCATGGATCCGGTCGAAGCCATCAGAAAATAGATAATTTTTCAGTTACCCAACGATGGTAGGCCGATTTCAACACTGTTTGTACACAATTAAAAATTGACATTTCGTAAACCGTTCATTTCCAGTCTTTAAACTTTCAAGTATTAAATAAAAAGGTCGTCTCGGAGTATTCCGGAACGGCCTTTTTTAGTCACAGTACCTTATGAAAACCATTTTGGCGGCCGTCCGAACCTGTATTTATTGCCTTCGCTTGTTCAAAAAGAGGGTCAAAACATCTTGAAATTGTGGAAAACTTGAAGTGTGCACAACAATGCAGAAACAGATATTGGCAAGGTTTTTGGTATTTCATGCATGACATTTTTCCTTCCCGCGAGCATTCGGCTTTAATCCTATTTCATCCAATTTTTTACTGGTTTTCCTTCTGGAAATTTTTATCTGTCCATACTGATTTTGAAACATCAGATTGGCAGATTAACCGTGTTTAAAAAATAGTCATCATGAAAGGTTCTTTTACGCGCTTTTTTTACCCACTTCATTTATTGGTTAAAACCTTCATTTCCGACCTGCAACCCCAACGATTGGGCGGCAGGGACGATGGCTATTTTTTATCGAAAACCACACCCAATTCCAAAAAGAAACGCAGGCCACTCCCACCTTTTGAAAAACAAAACAAGAATTCCCAATCGGTTTTAAATCAATACTTTATGCAGTTTAATTTACTCTTAGCAACACTTCAAAATAGCAGTAAAAATTTGAATTTCCGAGTTGTACAACGACTTGGAATTTTTGCTTTGATGCTGGTATTTTCAAACGTTTTTGCAGGAAGTTTTTCAAATTTGGATTTGAAAAATCACGAAAAAACAGCCTCTTTTTATCGAAATACGAACCCTTTGGGAAAGGCAAATCCCGGCGCATTCTTGCCATTTTTTCAACCTTTCAAAGAGGCGAAAATGCTGGCGGACAGTTGTCAATACACAGAGCATTTTTTGTGTACTGAGACCATCAACATAGATGCGATTGCGCCCGATTCTTTGTTAAATATTCAATGGTTTAAAGATAGTATTCCGATTGCCGGAGCCACCAACGACACCTTGGTGATTACCACGGTGGGCAGTTATTATTACACGGCCACCACGCCGAGCGGGTGCGATGGTGCGCTTTGCTGTCCGATTGTGGTCACCCAAGACGCTTGTTCGTCCTTGGGTGATTTGGTTTGGAACGATACCAACGGCAACGGCCAACAAGACCCGGGCGAAGGCGGTGTGGAAAATATTACGGTAAATTTATACGACCTCGGCCTCGACGGCGTGAAAGGTGGCGGCGACGACCAAATCGTGGCGACGACGGCGACCGACGCGAACGGGAATTATTTGTTTGAGAATTTAAATCCGGGTCAATATTATGTCCAATTTGACACCTCGACTTTGCCGGACGGCCACGTTTTGACGGCCCAAAATTCTGGTGCCGACGCGACCGATTCCGACGCAAACGCGATGGGGATGACGGACGTAATTGAATTGTCGGCGGGCGAAAACGACCTGACGGTTGACGCTGGAATTTTGCCGTTGCCGGCAAGTTTGGGCGATTTGGTTTGGTACGATTTGAATGGAAATGGCCAACAAGACCCCGGCGAAACGGGTGTTGAAAATGTTACCGTAAATCTTTACGACCTCGGTTTGGACGGCGTGAAAGGTGGCGGCGACGACCAATTGGTTTCGACAACGGTGACCGATGTGAATGGTAATTATTTGTTTGAAAATTTAAATGCAGGTTCTTATTATGTCCAATTTGATTTGAACACAATTCCAGTTGGATTTACTTTGACTTCGCAAAATACTGGAAACGACGTTTCGGACTCCGACGCGAACGTGATGGGCATGACGGACGTGGTGACTTTGGCACCCGGCGATGAAAATTTGACAATTGACGCAGGCGTAGTTCCGCCAGCGGTTGCGACCGCGACCATCGGAAATCAAGTTTGGTTTGACAATGATCACGACGGAATCCAAGATGGCGGCACGGAAACAGGAGTTCCAAATGTTACGGTTTACCTGATGGATTTGGGCACGGACGGCATCAAAAATGGCGACGACCAAATCGTTTCGAGCGATTTGACGGACGCGAACGGTTTTTATTTGTTTGAAAATCTTGCTCCTGGTTCATATTATATCATGTTTGATTTGGGTACGATTCCGAACGGATATGTGGCGACTTTGCACAATGCGGGCGGGGACGATGCGACGGACAGCGATGCAAATGCGATGGGCATGGATGAAGTGACCGTTCTCGAACCCGATGAAATTGATTTGACCCACGATTTGGGCATTTACAACCCAGTTTTTGACCTTGCTTTGATTAAAAAATTGGCTCCCGGCCAGCCAGCATTTGTGATTGCAAATGGTTTGGCGACGTACCGGATTACGGTTTACAACCAAGGTGAAGTCACGGCAAACAATGTGGTCGTGACCGATTTTATCCCAACCCAAATGACTTTGTTTGATTTGGATTGGACGGATAATTTGAACGGAACGGCCTCGTACACTTTGCCGGGTTCGATTGCACCGGGCGGTTCGGCATTTGTCGACATCACTTTGCGGGCGGCTGCGAACCCAACAGTTTCTGCATTTGTAAATATTTCAGAAATCAGCCATGCCGAAGATGAAGATGGAAATGTGCAAACGGATGAAGATTCGACGCCGGACGATATTAAAAATAACGATGTCGTGGGCGGTAACAACTTGGTTGATAATTCCAACGGCGACGAAGACGACTCGGATTATGAAGTTGTGGTTTTTGCCCCACTTTTTGACCCAATCGGCTACGTTTACTGCGATAAAACTGGCAAAATCATCACGGGCGGCACGATTTCGGTCACGCCTCCTCCCGGCGGTGCGGTGTTTTTTGTAGATACTTTGGGCAGCGGGATGCTGGATGGAAGCAACGGAAAATACTGGTTTATCACAAATGGCCAGCCAGGTATTTACACGATGACTTATTCGCATCCGAACGGATTTCCGTTGAGCACAACTTGTTTTCAGCAACCTGGCGCGTTCGACCCGACTGGAAATGATGGAAATCCAGCCTTCGACATGGACGGAATTTCAAATAATAATGTCATCGAATTTGGCCAAGACACCTTGCCGGGCGGCATGTACCTCGGCGGCGGCTGTGCTGGAAATCCATTTTATTTGGCTTTTGACCTAGAACCGAACGACCCATTCATTTTGCACAACAACATCCCGGTCAGTTGCACTTTCATCGGTTCGCTGGCTTGTTTTGATACGGATGGCGATGACCAATTTAGCCCCGGTGACCAACCAGCTCCTGGAATTTGGGCATATTTATACGATTGTGGTGATTTGAACACGCCGCTCGATTCAGTTTTGACGGGCGCGGATGGAAAATACAGTTTCGACGGTTTGACGCCGGGCGATTTCACGGTTGGTTTTGGATATCCGGGCGGCTACCGTCCGATCGTAAATGGGCCGATAAACCCACAAGGTTTCAGCCCGTGCATCACTTTGGCTTGGGGCGAGTGCGATACGACGAACACCCAACTTTGCCTTTTCCTCTGCGATGATTTGGTGGCTGGTGGGCCGTACACGATTTGCGAAGGCGAAAGTGTGCAGGTGGCAGTGACGGGCGGTGCGGGTGTTTATAATTGGGCTCCGACGACTGGTTTGTCCGACCCAACCATCCCGAACCCGATTGCAAATCCAACCACAAGTACCACGTACACAGTAAGTTACGATGATGGATTTGGTTGCAGCGACCAAACTGCTGTTCAAGTAAATGTCATTTCTTTCGATTTTGACTGGCTGGCTACCGCAAATGCTTCGGCGGATTGCGACGCGCCAAACGGCAGCATCATCGTGGATTACGACCCGACAAATTATCAAATGGAAGCCAGCATCACCAACGGTTTGACGTGGGTTGCGGGCGACCCGGCGGCGTTTTTGAATTTGCAGGCCGGAACTTACACCGTGATTGTTCGGATTGTCGGCACGACTTGCACCCAATCTCAGGTGATTCTTGTTCCTGGTCCGTTGCCGATTGACATTATTTCAACGGTCATTGCCGAGCAATTTTTGTGCAACGACAGTTCAACGTTGGTGACGATTGTGGCTTCCCAGCCGATTTCAACTTGGAATATTCAGGCCACTTCTGGTTACGACAATCTCGTGGTTTCTGGAAATACAATGACTTTCAATGCCTTTTTGGAAGGCGTGATTGACAATTTCCAGGTCATTTTGAACGCGGCAAATGGTTGTTCGGACACGGTTCAATTTGAATTGCACCGGATTTCTGCGCCAGTTGCTGATTTTATCGTGAACGAACCGGCTTGTTTGAACAACCAAGTTTGTTTCACATTTACCGGAACGGCCAGCGTCGGCGCGATTTTGAATTGGGATGTGGCCGACGGAACGATTGTTTCGAGCAGCCCGGCCACCGCGACCGCTCCGGCGGGTGCCGAAATTTGTGTGATTTTCCCGACCAGTGGCTCGCGCATCATCAATTTGGAAGTAAATGACGGCGGTTGCATATCCACGCACACCGAACCGGTCAATGTGAAAAAACCACCGACCGCGTTGGCCGGTGCCGATAAATCCATTTGTTTGGGCAGTTGCACGACGCTTTCTGGAAATACCATCGGCGGTTTGCAATGCTGGTGGGAACCAAATACCGTGCAAAGCCACGACGTACCGGACTGCGATACCATCGTTTGCCCGACAACGACGACAAATTATGTCCTCTGGGTTTGCGATGCGAACGGTTGCAAAGACACCGACACGATTCAAGTTTCGGTGACCATTTTGACTCCGGCAATCACTGGCGCGACCCAAATTTGCAACGGAACTTGCACAGATTTGACGGCTTCCGGCGGCGTGAGTTATTTGTGGAGCACCGGAGCAACGACCGCAATTATCAATGTTTGCCCGACCGCGACGACAACCTACACCGTGACCGTCACCAATTTCCAAGGTTGCACGGCAAGCGCGACACATATTATTACGGTAAATCCTTTGCCAACGGCAACCATTTCGGGCCCGGCGGCAATTTGCGCAGGCCAATCGGTTGCTTTGACTGCCACCGGCGGCGTAACTTATTTGTGGTCGAACGGCGGCACGATGGCCGGGACTTTTGTTTCGCCAGCCACGACGACCACTTATTTTGTAACCGTCACCGACGGAAATGGCTGCACGGCCACCGCGTCGCACACGATTTTGGTAAATCCTTTGCCGACGGCAAATGCAGGGCTTGACCAAATCATTTGCTTAAATTCTTCGGCAATTTTAACGGCGACGGGCGGCGCAACTTATTTGTGGTCAAACGGCGCAACGACCGCCAGCACGACCGTAACTCCTTTAACCACAACGACTTATACCGTCATCGCAACTTCTGCGGACGGCTGCACCGATACCGACGACGTGCTCGTGACCGTTGACCAAGCCATCGCAACGGCTGCGCCAAGCCAGACGATTTGCATCGGATTTTCGGCAACAATCACGGCGACAGGCGGCGTAACTTATTTGTGGAGCAATGGCGAAACGACGGCCAGCATCACCGTTTCACCTGCCACGACGACGGTTTACACAGTTACTGCAACCAATGGAAATGGCTGCACGGCCACCGCTTCGGCAACAATTACGGTAAATCCAGCCGCTGTGGCCACGATTTCTGGAAATTTGAACATTTGCGCAGGCGGAAATACCACGTTGACAGCGGCGGGTGGCACTTCATTTATTTGGAACACCGGCGCGACGACGGCTTCGATTTTTGTAAATCCTGCCACCACCACAACTTATCAAGTTACGGTAACGGATGCAAACGGCTGCACCGGAACGGCTTCGGCCACGGTCGTTGTCGAACCATTGCCGATTGCTGCAATCACCGGCGATTTGTCAATTTGTGTGGGTCAGTCCACCACTTTGACTGCCACCGGCGGCGCAACTTATCTTTGGAATACGGGTGCAACGACGGCCAGCATTGATGTCAGCCCAATTGTTTCGACAACTTATACCGTTACAGTTTACAGCGCAAGTGGTTGTTCTTCAACGACTTCGGCGACAGTGGTTGTCCCGGCGGCAATCGTCGTTTCAATCAGTCCGGGAAATGTGGCGGTCTGCCCCGGTTCTTGCGTGATGTTGATGGCGACGGCGACGGGCGGCCAACCGGGTTTCACTTGGGCATGGTCTCCGGCGGCAACTTTGAGTTCGCCGAACGAATTCATGACCATCGCTTGCCCAATCGCAACGACGACTTACACAGTGACTGCAACCGACCAAAACGGCTGCACCGCGACAGCATCTTTGACCATCGAAGTTAAACCGACGGCGCAAGCCAGCATTACTTCGCCTGATTTGGATATTTGTGCAGGGCAAACAACAAGTTTGACGGCAAATGGCGGCGGAACGTACACTTGGAATACTGGCGCGACGACGGCCACCATTTCTGTAAATCCAACAGTCACAACGACTTACACCGTTACAATCACTGGCGCGACGGGTTGTCCGGGAACGGCGACGGCTTCGGCAACGGTGGTCGTGAACCCACTTCCAAACCCAAGTATTTCCGGTGATTTGGATATTTGCCAAGGTGAAACAACCACTTTGACAGCGACGGGCGGCGGTACTTATTTGTGGAACACCGGCGCAACGACCGCTTCGATTTCTGTAAATCCTGCTGTTTCAACAAGTTACACGGTTACCATCACTTCGGCGGCGGGCTGCACCGCTTCGGTTTCCGCAACCGTAAATGTAAATGCCAACCCGATTGCTTCGATTGGCGGTGATTTGAGCATTTGCCTCGGCGAAAGCACGACTTTGACTGCGAGCGGCGGCACTTCATTTTTATGGAGCACCGGCGCGACGACCGCTTCGATAAATGTAAATCCTTCTGCCACAACGAGTTATTCAGTAACCGTTTCAAATGCGGCGGGCTGCACCAGTTCCGCCTCGGTGACGGTGACGGTAAATTCTTTGCCAACGGCAGCCATTTCCGGAGACCTTGAAATTTGTGTTGGTGAATCAACAACTTTGACCGCGAGCGGTGGAATTTCATACAATTGGAGTACCGGCGCGACGACCGCCTCGATAAATGTTTCGCCAGCCGTCACGACAAATTATGTCGTAACTGTAACAAATTCAGCGGGTTGCACCGATGTCGAAACGGCAACGGTCACCGTAAATCCTTTGCCAACGGCTGTGATTTCGGGTGATTTGAATATTTGTACCAACCAATTCACGATTTTGACAGCCAGTGGCGGCGGCACTTATTTGTGGAGCACGGGCGCGACGACTGCGCAAATTCAGGTCGGCCCGGCCATTTCCCAAACCTATTTTGTCACGGTAACTTCTGCCAACGGCTGCACCGCAGTCGCTTCGGCAACCGTCACGGTCGGCGCGGGCCCATCGGTGGATATCATGCCCGGCGACGTGTCGGTTTGCCCCGGTTCGTGCATCATGTTGATGGCAATGGCAACGGGCGGCCAACCTGCGTACACTTTTGCGTGGGCACCACCGTCTGGTTTGTCCACGACTTCCGGCCAGCAAACTTTGGCTTGCCCAGCCGTCACGACAACTTATGTTGTGACCGTCACCGATGCCAACGGTTGCACCGCATCCAACGACATCACGGTGACCGTCAAACCAATCGCGACGGCCACGATAACTTCGCCTGATTTGGATATTTGCATCGGTCAAAGCACCACTTTGACGGCTTCCGGCGGCTCAAATTTCGCGTGGAGCAACGGCGCAACGACCGCAACAATCACCGTAAACCCAACAACGACAACGACTTACGCCGTTACCGTTTCAAATGGAGTGGCCGGATGTCCCGGAACTGCGACGGCTTCGGCCACAGTCACCGTGAACCCGCTTCCAAATCCATCAATTTCTGGCGACTTGGATATTTGTGTTGGTCAATCAACAACTTTGACGGCCAGCGGCGGTGCCACTTATTTGTGGAGCACGGGCGCAACCACGGCAAGTATTTCTGTAAATCCTTTGTCCACAACGAGTTACACGGTTACGGTAACTTCGGCGGCGGGCTGCACGGCTTCGATTTCGGCAACGGTAAATGTTTCACCAAATCCAACTCCTGCGATTTCGGGTGACCTCAATATTTGCGCAGGCGAAAGCACGACTTTGACCGCGACCGGTGGCGCAAGTTATTTGTGGAGCAACGGCGCAACGACGGCTTCGATAAATGTAAATCCAACAACGACAACGAGTTACACGGTCACGGCAACCAACGCGGCGGGTTGCACGGGCTCGGCAACGGTTACAGTTATTGTAAATCCTTTGCCGACAGCAGCGATTTCTGGCGACTTGGAAATTTGCATTGGTCAATCCACAACTTTGACGGCGAGCGGCGGAAATTCCTATTCTTGGAGTACCGGCGCGACGACCGCTTCGATAAATGTTTCGCCTGCAACCACGACTTCGTATTCAGTCACGGTGACAAATGCAAACGGCTGCACCGATGTTGAAACTGCAACGGTCATCGTAAATCCATTGCCAACGGCCTCGATTTCTGGTGATCTGAATATTTGCACGGGCCAATCGACCACTTTGACGGCCACGGGCGGCACTTCATTTATCTGGAACACGGGCGCGACGACAGCCAGTATCACGGTAAATCCGTTGTTCACAACTTCATATTCAGTCACGGTGACGAACGGCAATGGCTGCACCGCCACGGCTTCTGTTTCTGTAAATGTTGGCACCGGTCCGACGGTCGAAATCATGCCGGGAGACGTGGCACTTTGCCCAGGTTCTTGCGTCATGTTGATGGCAATTGCGACGGGCGGCCAACCAAATTACACGTTCGCTTGGTCTCCCGGCGCAGGTCTTTCGACCACAACCGGCCAGCAAACTTTGGCTTGCCCGACCGTCACGACCACTTACATCGTGACCGTCACCGATGCCAACGGCTGCACCGCGACCAACGACATTACGGTGACCATCAAACCACTGCCGACGGCCAATATCACTTCCCCGGATTTGGATATTTGCATCGGTCAAAGCACGACTTTGACGGCTTCCGGCGGTTCGGATTTTGTGTGGAGCAACGGCGCAACGACTGCGACAATTTCCGTAAACCCAACAACGACAACGACTTACACGGTAACCGTTTCAAATGGAGTTGCTGGATGTCCCGGAACTGCGACCGCTTCGGCGACCGTCACCGTGAACCCTCCGCCGACACCTTCAATTTCTGGCGACCTCGATATTTGCGTTGGTCAATCCACAACTTTGACGGCCAGCGGCGGCACTTCATTTATCTGGAACACTGGCGCGACGACGGCAAGTATTTCTGTAAATCCTTTGTCCACAACGAGTTACACGGTTACGGTAACTTCTGCGGCAGGCTGCACGGCTTCGGTTTCGACGACTGTAAATGTTTCGCCAAATCCAACGCCTTCAATTTCAGGCGACCTCAATATTTGCGCAGGCGAAAGCACGACTTTGACAGCCAGCGGCGGCGCAAGTTATTTGTGGAGTACCGGCGCAACGACCGCTTCGGTTTCTGTAAACCCAACAACGACAACGAGTTACACGGTCACCGCAACGAATGCGGCGGGCTGCACCGGCACGGCGACAGTTACAGTCATTGTAAATCCATTGCCGACGGCCAGCATTTCTGGCGACCTAAATATTTGCATCGGCGAATCAACAACTTTGACGGCGAGCGGCGGAACTTCGTTCAATTGGAGCACCGGCGCGACGACCGCTTCGATAAATGTTTCGCCAGCCACCACGACTTCGTACTCGGTGACGGTGACAAATGGAAACGGCTGCACCGATGTTGAAACCGCAACGGTCATCGTAAATCCATTGCCGACGGCGTCGATTTCTGGAAATTTGACGGTTTGCTTGGGTTCATCAACGACTTTGACAGCGACGGGCGGCACGTCATTTATCTGGAACACGGGCGCGACGACGGCCAGCATCACGGTAAATCCTGTTGTTGCCACGACGTATTCGGTCACGGTGACAAATGCCAACGGCTGCTCGGCCTCGGCCTCCGTTTTTGTAAATATTGAAACTCCACCGACGGTCGAAATCATGCCAGGAGACGTGGCAATTTGCCCAGGTTCTTGCGTGATGTTGATGGCGATTGCGTCGGGCGGCACACCTGGATACACCTATTCTTGGAGCCCGGCGGCAGGTTTGGCGAGTACAAATACCCAGCAAACTTTGGCTTGCCCGGCTGCCACGACAACTTACGTGGTCACCGCGACCGACGCAGCCGGCTGCACTGCAACCAACGATATTGTGGTAACTATCAAACCCGGACCAACCGCAAATGCAGGTGCTGACCAAACAATCTGTGCAGGTCAAACCGCAACTTTGACGGCCAGCGGCGGCGACAGTTATTTGTGGTCGAACGGCGCAACGACCGCCACGACAACGGTAAATCCATTGATAAATACAAATTACACCGTGACCGTCACCGGCTCGAACGGCTGCACCGACACGGACGATGTTTTGGTAAATATTGGTGGAAATATTTCAGTCAACGCGGGTGCTGACCAAACGATTTGCTCCGGCCAATCGGCAACTTTGACGGCGACCGGCGGCACATCTTACACTTGGTCAACGGGTGCAACAACCGCCAGCATCAATGTAAGCCCTGCATTTACAACGACTTACACCGTTACCGTTTCAAATGGTTCGGGATGCACAGGCACGGACGCGGTCGTGGTCAATGTTGGCCAGCAACCGACGGCAAATGCAGGTGCTGACCAAACAATTTGCACCGGCCAAGCCACTCAATTGAATGCTTCCGGCGGTTCAAATTATGTGTGGAGCGACGGCCAAACGGGCGCGAGCATAACCGTAATTCCCTCAGCGACAACGACTTACACCGTGACCGTTTCAAATGCGGGCGGCTGTTCGGCTACCGACGCAGTGACAATTACCGTAATTGACAACGCTGCCGCAAATGCCGGGCCCGACCAAACGATTTGCACCGGAGCAACGACCACTTTGACAGCGACGGGCGGAACATTATATATGTGGAGTAACGGACTCGGTTTTGGCGCGACGAAAACCATTTCGCCGACGGCGACGACGACGTATACCGTGACGGTTTCGGCTGGTTTCGGGTGCACCGCGACCGACCAAGTGACGGTCACCGTCGCCACACCACCAATTATTACCGAAATTTTGAACCCCGCAAATTGTGGTCAATCGAATGGTTCGATTTCTGTCCAAATTTCAAACGGTTCTGGAAATTACAGCTACCAGTGGACGGGCAGCCCTTCGACGACCGCTTCCGCAAATAATTTGGCAGCAGGAACGTACCGGATCACGGTGACGGACACCCAAACGGGCTGCACAAATTGGGAACAATGGGATTTGCCCGGCACGCCAAACCCAAATTCTTCGGTCACCGCGACCGCCGCGACTTGCTCCGGCAACAACGGTTCGATAAATGTAAATGCCACGAACGGCACGACACCGTATGTAATTGATTGGAACGGCACGGCCAACGGCTCGGCCAACGATGCGGACGGAAATTACACGATTCAAAATTTGCCGACAGGCAATTATGGAATCACGGTGACGGATGCGAACGGCTGTACTTCGACGCAAGTCATCGTCGTTCCGCAGAATTCGCAGCCGATTTCAGTTTTAGCATCGAGCCCGTCGCCAGTTTCCTGTTTTGGCGGCTCGAACGGCGTGATTTCTGTAAATATTCAGAGCGGTTCGCCGTCATTTACGATTACTCGAAATGGCATTTTGGCAACTTCGACAGGTGTTTTGGGCATAAATATTTTAAATAATTTGCCTGCCGGAAATTACAACATCGTGGTCACGGACGCGAGCGGTTGCTCCGGCCAAACTTCGGCGACCGTCACCCAACCTGCCTCGGCTGTGGATGTCCAAGCCAATGTTTTCAATGCAAATTGCTGCGGCCAAAACGGTTCGATTTCAGTTCAGGCAACGGGCGGCACACCAAATTATACCTACACTTGGAGCCCAAATGTTTCTTCTGGAAATAACGCAACTGGTTTAGCGGCAGGTGTTTACAGTATCACGGCGACCGATTCTCGCGGCTGCACGGATGTGGTTTCGGCGACGGTGATTCCAGATTGCAGCGGTTGCCAAGACATTGTTGCAATTGACAGTGTGGCCGCAATTGAAGATGATTCCATCTTTGTTTGCTTGCCGGGTTGGACACCGCAATCGCTCGACGCACTCGATATTTTGTTGAATGGAAATCCGTATTTGAATGGTTATCACGGCTGCGATTACGATTCTTTGGTGATTTACAATTACGTTCCGCTGACTGCGACCGGCCCTGTGCCGTACCGTTTGTTGAGTTGGACTTGCAACGGCGGCACTTTCTCGGATTCGACGATTGCCAATATCGCTGATTTGGTTGCGAAAATGAATGTTTGGGATCCAACCGGAAATTGGCAGTTGAACACCCCGACGAACAACATCGTCGGCGGCCAACCCAACGCTGGTATTTATGGTTCGATGTCTTTTGTCAATTTGAACAACTGGACACCGGCCACTTTGAACCCAAATTACGGCGGCATCGCTACCGGAACTGCCCTGATTATTCCTGGCACTCCGGGCAAGCACACCATCATTTTCACCGACCCGGCGAACTGCTGCAAAGACACTTTGTGTGTTTATGTTTCTCCAAACAACAACAACCCGAACCCAACCACGCCGTCCACGCAATCTTACACGATTCAGCAGGGACAAAGCGTTTCGGATTGTTTTGATTTGAGCGAATTGCCGGGCGCGGCTGGCAGCGTGGCTTCATTTTGCTCGGTTGACGGAGGTGTTTTGACTTTTAACGGCACTTGCTGGACGTACGTTTCGGATGTAAATTTTGTTGGCACGGAAAACCTTTGCGTCTCAGTTTGCTCTGGAAATGTTTGCGACACGTTCTACATAAATATCAATGTTCAGGCAATCACGCCACCGTGCAACGATATTGTTGCTGAAACAGATGTTCAAGGTTCTGCGCCTGCTTGTAACCAAAACGGCAGCGTTTGCATTGGTTTATCGCTTGATTTGTTGCCAAATTACACGGTGAGCCTCGACGGTGGGGCGTACTCCGGTGGTTTCATGGGCTGCAATTTTGACTCGGCATTTGCCTATTTGTATTCGACCGTTCCAAATCAGGGTGCGGTTGGCCCGTACGATATTTCATGGCCGGTCAACGGCACGGCGCACACGACTTCGGTAAATAATGTCAACGATTTGGTGAGTTGGATGAACGTGATTGACCCGGCTGGAACTTGGGCACAATTTGCCGCGACCCTCACGATTCGCGGTGGCGTTCAGGCCAATTCTTACGGCACGATGTCCATCACCCAAACCAACACGGGCGGTTCTGCGACCCTCGACCCATCGCTTTCGTTGTTGCCGCAGGGCATCAGTTTGACGATGACGGTTGGCTTGCACTCGGTCGTTTTCACTGAAAAATCAACGGGTTGCAAGGACACGGTTTCTGTCCAAATCCTTTGCCCCGATGTTGCTGACCAAATCACGAACGTCTCGATTCAGGAAGGTTTCAACGGTACTTTGTGTTTGTCAAGTTTTGTAACGAACGGTTCGGCCATCGCTTCGGTGACCAATATTTGCCCGAATTCTTCGGGTTCAAATGCCTCCGTCGTCGTTGACCCGAACACCGATTGTGTAACTTACACTGGTTTGGTGGCCGGAATTGACACCGCTTGTTTGCAAATTTGTTTAAATACTGGACAATGTTTCACGGTCACGGCCTACATCACGGTCACGCCAAACAATCCGTGCCTCGGTTTTATCGAACGCGACACGTTCTTTTTGGCAAATGACAACTGCACGGGTTACGAACAAACCTTCTGCGTGGATGTGCCATATTTGACCATCGGCAATTTCGCGGTGACTTTGAACGGGCAGATTTACAACGGCGGTTTTGCATCTTGCAATTATGAAGGCACAGGTTCGGGCACTGGCACTGAAATTACCATCACCGAAGGCGGCACGCACAAAATGGTTTTTGTAAATACCAACACTGGTTGCAGTGATACGATTACAGTTTCCGCGCCGTGCATCATTTTGAAACCCGATTATCTGACGGCAACAATTGATGTTGGACAAGTGGACACCATTTGTTTGAGCATCGAAGAACTGCCCGGAAATCCGATGTCGGTTGAAAATGCTTGCCCAGGAACGCAAGAATATGTCATTTTTGACAAAGTCACCGGCACACTTTGCTACCTCTGCACGGGCATCGAACCGGGCATCGAAAATGTGTGCTTCGTGATTTGCGACGACCAAGGTTTCTGCGACACGACTTACATGAAAGTGACCGTCCGCGACAATGCACAAGAATTGCCCGTCGGTGTGGTCGATGTCGATACGATTTTGGCAAATACCCAATTGTCGATGCCTGTTTTGAAAAACGACGCGACCGGGGCACTGACCACGATGTTTGTGAGCCGTCAACCTGAAAATGGCGTGGTCTACAAAAACCCGGACAACACGATCCAGTACGTGCCTTTCCGCGATTTCTGCGATGAAAAATACCCGGACATTTTCGAGTACGTCATTTGCAACCAAGCGGGTTGCGACACGGTGCAGGTTTATGTTTTGGTGCTTTGCGACGAAATCAGGGTGTACACCGGCTTCTCGCCAAACAACGACCAGATGAATGACACGTTCGTCATCGAAGGTTTGGGCAATTTCCCGGACAACAAACTGACCATTTTCAACCGCTGGGGCAACAAAATTTACGAGAAAAAAGAATACGACAATACTTGGGACGGAACTTGGAAAAACAACCCGCTGCCCGACGGCACCTATTTCTGGATGCTCGAAGATGGCAAAGGGAAAACGTATTCCGGGTACGTTCAGATGATGAGGTAGTTGGGTTGGTTATTGGAAAATTGGTTATTGGGTAATTGGTTTTGCGCCACTCCCAATAACCAATAACCAATAACTAATTTCCAATTCACCAAATACTGTGAGAAGGAAAGTATGAATACATGTAACCCGGCGGCGAGAACAGTCTCGTCGTCGGGTTTTTTTATGCAAAAAAATCTGTGAAAATCCGCCCAATCCGCGTCATCCGCGTTCCAATTGTTATACAATCAAATCTCAAATTTGAACCTCGGCCCAATCCGAAAGAAACCTTCCCGCTCGTAAAAATGCAACGTTTTTGGGTAATCATCGCCCGGTGTGGTGACTTCCAGCCTGCGCCAGCCGCGGTTTTCGGCCAACGTTTTGGCCTCGTCGAGCAGCATTTTCCCTACGCCTTCCGAGCGGTATTCCGGCACGACGAACAGTTCGTTGATGACCCCGATTTTTCCCTCGGCGTAAATCGAAATGGATTCCGTGATGGTCAAAATGCCCACGATATCGTCGTCGTCGTCGAGCGCAAGCAGGGTGGAGTGGCGCGGGTCGGCCTCGATTTCCTCAAAAATTGCGGCGATGTCTTCGGCGTCCGGCGTGTGGCCGACCTCTTCAAAAAGTGCTGCCAAAAGGATGGCGACGGGGGCGATGGCAGTTTCGTCAGCGGTGCGGAAATGAATCATTTTTCAATATTTTTAGGCCGGAAATATCGGGGCAAAAAACGCTTTTCCAATGCTATTTTTGCCAACCAATCTCCCGAAGTCTCCTGTCTATCTTTCCAAAATGCCACTAATGAAAAATTTCATCTGCTTCATTTTCTTGTTTTTTTGCCAAAACCTTTTCGGCCAGCGATTTGAAATTGGATTGCGCGGCGGCTCCGGTGGCTCTGCCTACCACAATTTATTTGAAAAAAAGAAAGACTTTTTTGGAGCGAGGCCACTTTTCAGCCAGAATTATTCAACCAGTTTGTCATTCAATTTTACTAAAAATTTTTCGGTCGAGTACGAATTCGGCTACGCCAAAATGGGCAACGGCAGGTATTATTTGGCGAGGGAATTGCACTATTTGCAGCACCAATTTTCGATGCGGGTCAATTTTCTGACTGCCAAAAAGTTTTGGGCGCAGCCATATTTCCGGGCGGGTTTGTATTTTTCAAAATTGCAAAAACAAAAAGAATACGCCTATGATTCAGGCGGCCATGCCCAAATTTATCTGTTGGAATATTCCAAAGTCATTTCTACTGACAATGGATTTTCAGCGGCAATCGGGGCAAGTTTTCAGTTGCGACCGCATATTTCATTGAGCACGGAAATTCGTTTTCTTCGAGGTTCAAAAAATTTATTGCCCGAGCACATTACCGCAAAATTGTACAACATGGCGGCGTGGGGTTTGGTGGGATTTCATTTTCGACTTTGATATTTTGGTAGTGAAAACGCCAGACGAATCTAGAACTGAATTAAAAATGCCCCTGAAAACTTCAATTTTCAGGGGCATTTTATAATAAATTCTTCTTCAATCTCGCGGCTTCCGCACCTGCGTTTTCCCCGGTTCGACAATCCAAAGGCAATTTTTCGGGTCGTTATTTTTCAAAATCATATGCCATGCAAGCATGAATATCCTTCAAAACCAGTCGCGGATAATTTTCCAAAATATCTTCAAAACTCGCACCCGATGACAAATAATCAAGAATCAAAGAAACCCAAATCCGAGTACCACGAATGCACGGCTTCCCAAAACAGATATTTGGGTTGACTGAAATTCGAGCGAGCAAGTCATTTTTTCATCGGTTTTTTTTCTATTTTTTAAATTTCACAAACTCATAAATATCCGCCACAGAAATCTGGATGCCCAGCGATTTCAAATTCAATTTTTCGCCCATTTTATTGGCAATCGTTTCGCGCCACAAACCGGGTTCTTCCCGAAACCAAGATTCGACGTGGACAAAGTTTTGCTCCACCAAAATGTACTCGCGGAAAGAAGGCAAGGTTTTGTATTTTGAAAATTTGCCGTCGCGATCGTAGGCTTTTGTGGATTTGGATAAAACCTCCACCACCAAAATCGGGTTCGTCAGCAGCAATTCGAATTTGTCAAAATACTCCGCGTTTTCGCAAACCACCAGTGCATCGGCATAAACGCCCACGTTCAATTTCGGGAAATATATTTTTTGGTCGCTGGAAAGCACCATCAATTGTTTTTTCTTGGCTTTCAATTCTGCCTTGAAAATGCCAATCATGTTGGCACTGATGATGTTGTGCGGTCCTTTGGAGTAAGGCATTTTTACAATATTTCCATTGTGATATTCATGTTTGCTTTGCGACTTCGCTTCAAATTCGAGGTACTCGCCGAGCGTGAAATGCCGCGCGGGCTTCGGTGGTGGAATCACCGCAAGTGGGTTTCTAATTTCTTGAACTGCTCCAACCATGATTTAATTTTTTGACAAAATTACCTAAAAATCAACTCCCAAACCCAATCCCCCGACGCCTGAACACCTGCAATTTATCTTTATCAAAAGTAAATGTCGCCACGTCGTCGAGCATAATTGTGTGTGCTTCTTCGTGTGATTGTGGTTTTTTGGAAAGGTTTGCCATCCGCAAATTTTGGTTTTTGATGGCTTCCGAAACCACCGCCCGAACTGTCCGCGCATTGCCAAAATACTTGTCGCGGAACTGGTACAAAAACGCCATGTAAAGTTGAAGATGCTCTTTCGCCTGCTCGGTCACGTGGAATTTCTCCTCTGAAAACATGAACAACGCGATGTCCAAAAGTTCGGCGGGCGAGTAATCTTCGAAGCGCAAAATTTTGTCAAAACGACTGGCCAACCCCGGGTTTGCTTTCAGAAATTGCTCCATATTTTCGGGATAACCAGCCACGAAAACAAAGAAATTACCGCGGTTGTCTTCCATCCTTTTCAACAAAGTTTGGATGGATTCATCGCCAAAATCGCCGTGCGTCCCTCGGCCAGAATTGGTCAAAGCATAGGCTTCGTCAATAAAAAGTACGCCACCCATGGATTCCTCAACGCGTTCCGAAGTTTTGATGGCCGTCTGCCCGACGAAACCCGCGACCAAACCTTGCCGGTCGGTTTCGACCATTTGGCCACGTTCCAAAACGCCGAGTGCTTTGTAGATTTTTGTCAAAATGCGGGCCATCGTCGTTTTGCCCGTGCCGGGATTGCCCACAAAAACGGTGTGCAAAAAGAACCTGCCGAGCACATCTTTCCCCGTTTCGCGGTGATATTTTACCAAATGGACGAGTTCGCGGACTTCTTTTTTCACGTTGTCCATGCCAATCAAATGATCCATTTCGGCGAGGGCGGAGGCCAACAATTTTTCGTCGACCGGGATTCCGGGCAGCATTTTTTTAGGCAAAACGTGTGCTTTTTCCACGTCTTCCCGCAAAATGATGGACAGTGCTTCGGACGAAAGTTGCGAGCGGTCGGCAATCGACATGATCCGCAAACCCATTTGGATTTTGGTTTTGTCCAATAAGTCGTACACAAAACGGGCATTTCCAAACGTCCGGTCGCGTTTTCGGTAGGCCTCGACGAGGACCAATTCGATGGCCGCGCGTGCCTCTTTTGCCATGATCACTTCTTTTTCGGTGGCGGCAAAATCGGCGATGCGGATCAATTCTTGCGGCAAATAATCGGCAAATTCGAACGATAATTTGAAACGCGAGCGCAAACCGGGGTTCGAATCCAAGAAGTTTTTCATCTCTTTTGGATAACCCGCGACGACCACCGCGAGGTCGCCTTTTCCGTTGGAAAGTTCTCTGACCAAAATTTCGACGGCCTCTTTTCCAAAATCTTTCGTGTCCTCCGCCGAGCGCGAAAGTGCGTATGCTTCATCAATAAACAAAACTCCGCCGCGCGCCGCTTCGATGGCTTCTTTCATTTTCGGAGCAGTTTGGCCGATATATTCGCCGACGATATCGGATCTGTCAACTTCGTGGACGTGGCCTTTCGAAAGCAAACCCATTTTTTTGTAAAGCCTTCCCATCATTTTTGCGACGGTCGTTTTGCCGGTTCCGGGATTGCCGATGAACACAGAATGCACGTTGATGCCTTCTTTTTCGGCAAAACCTTTGTCTTTTCGCAACTGCAAAAACTGAATGTACTGGGCGTGCTCGCGTACTTTTTGTTTGATTTCGGTCAGGCCAATCAGCAAATCGAATTTTGCCATGACTTCTAGAAAAGTCTCCGGGTCTTCCGCCGAAGTTTCCTCAAAAACTTGATGCCCAGCCTCGGGCGACCAAACCGGATTGATGCCCTCGTCCCAATCCGCGCCGACCTCGAACGGCATCACCGCAACCAATTGATCGAGGAAAACGACCTCGGCGGTGTACCGATCATTTCTCCACGAACCTTTCACGTTCGAGCCCCAACCAGCGGTGATTTTCAAAGTATCGTCGTTTTTTTCGACCCGGTGCAACCGCACGACTTGGCCTTTCAACTCGCGGGCATCGTTGTAAAATTTGATGAACAACTCGCATTGCCACTGTTTTGCGGGCAGTTTATTTTTCAAAACGACCTCGGCATAAACATATCGCGTCTCGTCGCCGTGGTATCTTTTTAAATAAATTCGCTCGAATTCTGGCACATCGTCGTACGGCCCTTCGTACATTTTCAAACTTTGAATGGACAAATATGGATTTTCCGCCTTCGAAATGGGTTTTGTGGCTTCCTCGATGTAAAAATATTTGGTCGCCACTTTTTCGCCCTCAATCCATGCTTCCCAATAATAGCCGCCTTTTTTCCAAAAAATGCCTTCCGCCTTGTTTCCCCAACCTTCGCGGATGTACCCGACGTGGTCGTATTTTCCCACTTTTCGCCGAAAGGGCAGGACGCAAATCTCTTTTTTGGTCTTTTTTACCGCATAACATTTCAATTCGACCGAGACCTCCCAATCCTCAATATCAAAATATTTGTTGTGAAACGACACTTCGGCATAGACATAACTCGTCTCGTTGCGGTCGAAGACCTGCCGATATTTCTTTTTATTATCCGCCAGCCACTCGGTGGAAGCGTACACTTTTAAATCCCGAAATTTCCAGCGTTGGAAACCGGGTTGTTGAGTTACGTCTTCGGAAGACGAGGATGCACCTTGATAAAATTCCATTTCCATTTTCTCTTAAATTCTGATGCAAAATTGGTTACGCTTTCCGGTTTTTAGAAATCTGTTTATCCACAATTTTTTGAACACAGCCGCCAGACTGATGTTTTCTGCAAAAAGCGTAGGGAATAAGAGGTGGTATCGCGTAAGTTTCTACTTTTGTCGCCCGTTTTTTTGGGTATGATTGTAACACTGTGTTCCAACCCTACCCAATTTTTACCGTCAATTTTCATTTTTATAAACTCGGAAATCGTTCGTCGAAACTCCGAAATCCATAAATGGCTACCATAAAATTTCTTTTTGAAGATAAAACCATCGCCAGCAAAATTGTTTCCGGCGATTTCACCGACCAATCCATCCTCGAAATCACGGAAGTGGCCGATGTGCACCTCAATCACAATTGTGGCGGGGTTTGCGCGTGCAGTACTTGCCACATTTACATTGAAAAAGGCGACAGTTTTTTGGAAGAAATCTCTGACAAAGAAGAAGATTTTATTGACCGCGCCCACAACCCACGCCTCGAAAGCCGCCTCGCTTGCCAATGTATTATTTTGGAAGACGATGCCGAAATCACCGTGACGATTCCAGACCAAAGTGGAATTATTGGACACGAACATTAATTTGATTTTTGGTTATTGGAAAGCTCCAAATCCAATAACCGATAACCACTAACGAATTACCAAAATGGCTTTTTACAAAATCATCGAAGGTACTTTTCATGTGAAAGGTTACGCGCCCGACGGCGATTCCATCCGTTTTCGGGCAAAAAATCAGGCAAATTGGAATTTTCTAAATTTCCCATCGGCAGCAGGCAAAAAACGCTTGTTTCATCAGTTGCGAGTCGAAGCAATTGACTCACTGGAAACGCATTATGAAGGGGTGCGGCAACCCAATGCTTTTGCCCTCGCAGCACTCGAACGGATGCTGGAATTGATTGGAATTACGGATTTGCAATATAATTTGATGTTTTCTACCGTAGTTTCTGCCAACGATGGTGCGCCCGGTTTTATCGCTACTGCCGGTTTTGACCGTTACGAAAGACCCATTTCTTTTGTTTTTCCGCACGGCGTTGGCCTGACCGATGGTGCGGAAATGGAGGCTGAAAATCTACCCGTCGAGCATTCTGTCAATTTTGCTTTGGCGCACGAGGCAATCGTTTACCCAACATTTTACACGACGATGGAACCGGTAGTTATCCAAAAATTCCGGGAGGTTTTTCGCACTGCAAAAATTCAGAGACAAGGACTTTGGGCGATTGACCGGACGGGCGGTTTTAGGTTGACCCATCCCGAAGTTGTTCAAAAAGATGTGATTTTGATGCCTAAGATTTTTAGGCGTTTCATTTCCTTTTTTGAGGCGCGTGCCTCGATTTCAGATTTTGGGACGTACTATAAAACGAGTTGGGACGACAAAATCGAAGTGCACGGCGAGGTGAAAAGACTGCGTGATTTTGTGGAATGGGATGCCAAAAAACAGTTTTTCAAATTGACAGTCTCGCCGGAGGACATGATTTTTTTGCCCGAATAATTTAAAGCCAACCAAGTAAAATTTCATGAGAAAAGAAAAAATTTTAGTCACCGGTGCGGCCGGGCAAATCGGCACGGTGCTCACCGAAACTTTGCGCGATGTTTTTGGAAATAATCAGGTGGTGGCTTCCGACCTCCGTTTGCCTGAAAACTCGGACGGCCCGGCGGAAATTTTAAACGCCCTCGACGGTTCCGCGCTCGAAGCGATTGTCAAAAAACACAAAATCAATCAGATTTACCATTTGGTTGCCATGCTTTCCGCGACGGGCGAAAAAGACCCGATGCGGGCATGGGATATCAACATGACCAGTCTTTTCAATGTGCTGACGGTTGCCCGCGACCGGAAAATGCACAAGGTTTATTTCCCATCCTCGATTGCCGTTTTTGGCAAAGAAGCACCGCGGGTCAACACGCCCCAGTTTTCTGTTTTGATTCCCGAAACAGTTTACGGCATCAGCAAAGTGGCCGGGGAAAATTGGTGCCAATATTTTTGGAAAAAATATGGCGTGGATGTTCGATCGCTCCGGTATCCGGGAATCATTGGTTATCAAAGTTTGCCGGGCGGCGGCACGACGGATTATGCCGTAGATATTTACCACCACGCGGTGCAAAACAAACCATTCTCGTGTTTTTTGAGGGAAGGAACTCGCCTGCCAATGCTTTACATGGCCGATGCAATTCGCGGAACGCTGGAATTGATGGAATCCGCCGCCAACAAATTGAGCATCCGAACCAGTTACAATTTGGCTGGAGTCAGTTTTTCGCCCGAAGAAATTGCAGGAAGTATTCAGCGGAGGATGCCAGAATTTAAGATTAATTACCAACCTGATTTTCGCCAAGCAATCGCAGATTCTTGGCCGGAAAGCATCGATGATTCCGTTGCTCGTTCAGATTGGGGTTGGAAACCGGAATTCGATTTGGACAAAATGACGGGGGATATGCTCTATCATCTTGTCCAAAAATATTCCAAAAAGGAAATTTGACGGTCAGCCAATTTTTTAAAAACCAGCAGTCGTTCCGCCCGTCGAACCCAAAGTTTGGGACGTGGAAGCAGGTACTTCAACCGTTCTGCGCTCCTTTTTTTCCTGATCAGTTTCAATCATGGTAAAAAAAAAGAGTACCATCGCGAGAGCCAACACCCAAATGCGGGGGTCTTTGTACCAGAGAGTGTGTTCAATTACTTTCATTTTTTGTTAGATATTAAGTTCATAGCGTACAAAAATAACAATGCCTTTTGTGGTGATTTTCACAGAGTTAGGTCATTTTGCACTTAAAATTCTTGTAAGAAAAAGTTTGTTTTGCTCAGAATTGAAGCACAAAAATATACAAACCCCGAAAATTTTTATACTTTTCTTTATTTTTTTTATATTTTTCCTACTAAACCTGCTCCTGCATAAATTAGCCCAGAATAAATCTGCACCAAATCTGCACCAGCCAAAAATTTCTCCGAAGCACTTTCCGCTGAGTCAATTCCGCCCACACCGATGATGACAAATTCTTTGGGAAGCATTTTTCTCAACTTTTGAATGACCGTCGTTGACATTTCCCGAACCGGTTTTCCGCTCAACCCGCCTGCTCCCATTTTTTCAATTTCAACAGCCGACGTTTTCAAATTCGCTCTGGAAATCGTTGTATTTGTCGCCACGACTCCCGCCAAATGTGTGGCCTGAACAATTTCAGCGATATCTTTCAATTGGTTTTCATTCAAATCGGGGGCGATTTTTAGCAAAATTGGTTTCGGTTTGGCGAGCAATTGGTTTTGATTTTGCAAAAGTTGGAGCAATCGGGTCAGTGGTTCTTTTTCCTGCAATTCCCGCAAATTCGGGGTGTTCGGCGAACTCACATTGACAACGAAGTAATCCACGAAAGGATGCAACCGCTCAAAACAAATCAAATAATCGTCGGATGCCCGATCATTTGGCGTGTTTTTGTTTTTACCAATGTTTCCGCCAATTATCAAACCGGGCGGGCGACCTTTTTTTCCCAAAATTTCGAGTCGCCGAGCCATCGCATCCACGCCTCCGTTGTTAAAACCCATCCGATTTATCAAAGCCGCATCGTCCGGCAAACGAAAAAGGCGCGGTTTCGGGTTGCCATCTTGCGGCTGCGGCGTGACCGTCCCAACTTCCACAAAACCAAAACCAAGGGCTGCCATGCCTTCGATGTGTTTGGCGTCTTTGTCAAAACCGGCGGCCAAACCAACCCGATTCGGGAATTTCAAACCCATCAATTCGATGGGCTGAGCCGGATTTTTAACTTGAAAAATTTTTTGTAAAATCTGTTTTCCAAAAGGCATGGCGACCGCAAAATCGAGCAATTGCATGGTCAAACGATGCGCCTTTTCAGGCGAAAACAAAAAAAGAATGGGTTTTAAAAATTGATACACTTTTGAAAATAGGTCAAAAAATTCGGTGGGCAAAGGTGTGGTTTATTTTGGAAAAACCAAGTGCGGAATTTCCGTTTTCTGAAAAAATCGCACAAAATGTAATTTAAAAACTACCGTAAAATATTTACGCGTGGTCATTGAACTTCTTCCCCCAACTTCTCCAAATCCCGGACCAGCAACCGCCGCCGGTCAAAAGCAAGCAGTTTTTTGTAACGCAAATCATTCAAAGTTGTCGTGACGGTTTGGCGAGAGGTCGCGGTCATATTTGCAATTTCTTGGTGGGTGATAAAATTTCGTACCACAAATTCGTAGCCAACCCGCTGACCTTTCGTGTTCACGAGGTGCACCAAAAACTCCACAATCCGGCTCCGACTGTCCCGAAAAACGAGCGATTCGAGCCGCCGCTCCATTTCCAATTGCCGCGAACTGAAAATCCGCATGAAAAAAAGATTGAGTTCCGAGCGGTCGCGCATCAATTTTCGGAGTTCGTCGAGGGTCACGACGCAGCAATCGGTCGTTTCGATGGCGATGGCCGAGTCCCGACGGTGATTTTCCCCAACCAAAGCCATTTCCCCAAAAACTTCGCCCCGCGACAGGATCGCTTTCGTGATTTCCTTGCCTTCCTCGTTCATCGTGGAAATTTTCACGCGGCCTTCGTTGATGAAAAAAATGCGGTCGGACAGTTCCGCAGGCACATAAACCGGCTCGCCTTTGCCAAATTTTTTGTGCAAAATTGTGGACATCAAATCATGATTGCCCAATTTCGTCGGACAAAGCAGGTGCGTCACGTCAATATTTTCGAGATGCCACATTTTGGGTTGGTGATTGGTTATTTGAAAATTGGTTAGTAATTTCTCGCTCGCCATTTTTCAGAATGTTCTTCCGGTACGCCCAACATTTTTTTATGTTCGAGGTGCAATTGCAAAGCCAACAAAGCCAAAACTTCCGCTTTTTCTTTTTGAGTTTCGCGCAAAATTTCCGGCGAAAAATATTTCCCCACAAAACCCGTGTCAAAATTGGCGGTCAAAAAAGCCTCGTGATCCATCACAAAACGGCAAAACGGCAGTGTCGTCGCCACGCCTTCGATTTCAAAACCGTCAATTGCCTCGCGCATTTTTTGGATCGCCTCGTCGCGGTTGCGCCCAAAAGTGATCAATTTCGCAATCATCGGATCATAATATATAGGTATATCCATGCCTTCCCGAAAGCCGTCGTCCACCCGAATTCCCTCGCCAACCGGTTTTCGGTAGCGTTCGAGCCGCCCGACGGAGGGCAAAAAATTGTTCATCGGGTCTTCGGCATAAACCCGTATTTCCATCGCATGGCCGATAATTTTCAAATTTTCTTGTGAAATCGGCAGTTTTTCGCCCCGCGCCACCCGGATTTGCAACTCGACCAAATCAAAACCAGTAATCATTTCGGTCACCGGATGCTCAACTTGCAGCCGCGTGTTCATTTCCAAAAAGTAAAAATTTCGCTGGTCGTCCACCAAAAATTCGACCGTGCCCGCCCCGACATAATCGCAAGATTGCGCCACGCGGACCGCCGCTTCGCCCATCGCCCGGCGCAATTCCGGGGTCAAAATCGCGCTCGGTGCTTCCTCGACCACTTTTTGGTGGCGACGCTGAATCGAACATTCTCTTTCAAAAAAATACAAAGTATTTCCGTGCCGGTCGGCCATGATTTGGATTTCGATGTGGCGCGGCGAAGTGACGTATTTTTCGATAAAAACCGAGCCGTCGCCAAACGCAGAAATCGCCTCGGAAATCGCACGTTCCATTTGCTCTTTGGTTTCGTCCTCGTTTTCAATCAGCCGCATGCCTTTTCCACCGCCGCCCGCCGAGGCTTTCACCAAAATCGGGTAGCCGACGCGCCGCCCGATTTCCTTCGCCATTTCGACATCGGTAATTGCCTCCTCGATGCCCGGAACCATCGGCACGTTGAATTTTTTGGCCGCTTCTTTTGCCGCCAATTTTGAACCCATCATTTCAATCGAGTGGGGGTCGGGGCCGATGAAAGTGATGCCCAATTCTGCTGTTTTTCTCGAAAAATTGGCGTTTTCACTCAAAAAACCGTAGCCCGGATGGATGCCGTCCGTGCCGGTCTGCACCGCGATTTCGAGGATTTTTTCCCATTTCAAATACGATTGGGACGACGGCGCCGGGCCGATGCAAAATGCTTCGTCCGCAAATTGGACGTGCGGCGCGCCCCGGTCGGCTTCCGAAAAAACGGCCACCGTTTTGATGCCCATCCGGCGGGCGGTTTGCATGACCCGGAGGGCGATTTCGCCTCGGTTGGCGACCAATATTTTTTTCATCTTACAAAAAGTTGGTTTTTTTACCACATAGGCACATAAGAAAACATAAGTTTTGGGTAAATAAATCTTATGTTTTCTTATATGCCTTTGTGGTAAATTTTACGGCAAAAGTAATTTTTCAAAACCATTTCAAACCCACCGTGTCGCGCAGGTTTTCAAATTCCGTGCTATTTTCTTTCCAATATTCTTGCATCGAAACATTTTCCAGCGTCCCCCGGCTCGCCAATTTTCCGTCCACCGTTTCTTCCCAACCCAAAATGCGGTGCGGAAAATCGGTTTCAAAATTGACCGAAACCTGCCGTTCGATGTTTTCAAATTTCAAAATTAGCGTCGAATTTTTGCCATCTTTTTTGATTGAAAAATTGGCCGATTCCGCTTTCAAATCTTTGTGCCTCAATCGGTTGTAAAAAGTGGCAGGCACAACAGAGGTTTTTAATTTTGAAAAAATTTCAGGTCGCAGCCGGAGCATCGTCCAGATTTCATCTTCCAAAAAATCAGTTTTCAGTTCAATTTTTTGGTCGCCTTCTTTTTCAAAATAAGAAAAATTTTGCACCAAAAAACCGCCGTCCGTCCGGTTGAATTGCGAAAAAATGTGGCCGCACCAATCCTGGATCGTTGTCGTGGTTTTCAAAGAATGTGAAATTTTACCCTGCTCGAACGGCGTAAAAACCGACAACATCAACGAATAATCGTAAATCCCGGTGACGAAACGGCGCACCACATTCACCTTCAAAATCGGCACGCGGTCGGTTCCGGCAGCGGTCGGGTCGTCCAATTTTACCTGTTTTTTTTCGGAAAAATCTTCGGTGACAAACACCATAACTTGTTGAGCCTCACGCATTTGTCCATATCTCTCCTGCTCAACTTTGTACCGCGTGATTTCTGCTTTTCCCTGAAACCAATAATTTTTCGGGACTTCGGGAAGTGCTATTTTTTTCATTTTTCCGATGGCTTCGTTGGGCGGGAGTTGCCCGTTGGACGGGCTGCAATTTTGAAAAATGAAGCAAGAAAACAGCCCCAAAAACAGGAGCGCGGCGATTTTTTTGATTGACATAATTTTTAAATTTTTCGAAAGATGAATATTTTTTTCGGAAAATACCAGACTGGCCAAACGAGGGTATTTTTAAAGTTCGCTTTGATTTTTTGCAAAAAAGGCAAGGTTTTTGGCAAATACCAAATGTTCTCCCACGATTCTTTAATCCGGCTTACCAAATTTACACTTAATCGAAACCCCCGGTTTGCTGCGGCTTCGAAAAAGTAGCCAAAAAAAATCGGGGTTTTCACATTAAATTAAACATACTTCAATTTTTGAGAACTATGCATCAGCATTTTACGACTGTCCAACATTTTCCCGAACACCAACCCGCCTGGGATTTTTACTGCTGCGAAGTGGACGAAAAACCGGCTATCATTTCTCTCGACCTCAACCTCGCTGACGGGGCAAGGCATCAGCACACACCGTACTTGGTTTATTTGTCCATCAAAATCGGGCGAACGAGTGCCGAGGGTTTCCCGCTTCCGTCGGAATTGGGGACGCTTTGCAAGCTCGAAGACCAAGTTTTGGCTTTTTTGCTCGAACGAACTACTTCTGTTTTTTGCGGTCGGGTCACGACGAACGGCTGTCGTGACCTGATTTTTTACACCAAAAACCCGACCGCCGCACTGGTTGTTTTGAAAACAGCGATGCGCGAATTTGAGCAGTACAAATTTGAAACCGGCTGGAAAGAAGACCCGGAATGGGATGCCTATTTTGGTTTTTTGTTTCCAAACGAAGTCGAATTGAACAACATTTTCAACCAACGGACGCTCGAACGGCTCGAAAAAAGCGGCCAAAAAATGACCACCGATTCTGTCGTCGAACACAAAACTTCATTCAATTCCATCGAAGAACGCGACAGTTTTATCCTCGAAGCGATTGACGATTTTTTCAAAATCAAATCGGTCGAAGCCAAACCGTTCGGCCAAAAAACGAAGTGGGAAGTCGTCATTTTCCGGCAGGAAAATATGGACATCGCACAACTTAACACCTTGACCTCCAGTCTTTTGGAAAATGTTCGGCACTGCAACGGGGTTTATGAAGGGTGGGAAATCGCCGCGTGATTGGAGGTCGGAATTTATTCCGACCACGCTAAGTGGTCGGAAACATCGC
>JANNMS010000093.1:0-18408 GCA_031398055.1 Saprospirales bacterium
TTTCATTGGCTTTGTGCCGGTCGCGGTCGCGGTGCGTCTTTTTTTCCAAATTTTTTTCGAGGGCTTTTTCCAAATCCACGCCCGTTTGGTTGGCGAGGCAGATCAAAACGAAGAGCACATCGGCCATTTCGTCGGCCAAATCTTCGTGGGCGGTGGCTGCCGATTCTGTGTTTTTGAAAGATTGCTCACCGTAAATCCGGGACATCAAACGTGCCACTTCGCCCACTTCTTCGGTGAGAATGGCCATGTTGGTCAGTTCGTTGAAATAGCGGACGCCGATGGAATTTATCCAATCGTCCACTGTTTTTTGTGCGGTTTGGATGGTCATTTTTGAAAATTTTAGATTGATTTTCGGCAAAACTAATTTGAAAAATGGTTGACTTTTCAGAAAAATATCAACGCAAACAAAAGAATTCCTTTCCTACTTTTGTTTTGCAAAACACACCCGCTCACCCATTTCTAAATCAAATGAACAAATGAAAAAATCCAATCTCACCATTTTCGCGGCACTCGTTTTTTGCCTACCGCTGCCCAGTTTTTCCCAAAACATTTCGATTGTCTGCAATATCGAAAACGGCACTTTGAAAACTTTTGATGGCAAAACAGAGGTTTTTGAGCCGCGTTTTAAAAAAGGGCAGGTCGTTTCCGTCGAAATTTTGGATTTCAACAATTATATCTACGACGTGGAAATCACGGAGACCATCGAAAAATCTGCCCCGGCGGACGGTGGTTTTTTCAAAGGTTTTGAGGCACTCAATTTGGGCAGTCTGTTTTCAAACGATACGGATTCGGATGGCGTGCCGGATTTTATAGATGTTGAACAGAACTCGCCGGGCAGAAAAATTGATATTGCCGAAAGCACCGAAATTCAGGCATTGCTGATAAAAGCCGAGCGGCTGGCCAGAAATTTGAAGTCGCTGGAAACCAAACTTTTAGAAACCGAAACGAAGGCCGAAAACTTGGTTTTGGATCGCGAAATCCGTGCTGCGGCTCTGCCGGAATTTGAAAAATTGAAGTTCAACCCAAATTTGCCGGTCTCGAAAATCAAAAAACTGGGCGGCTCGGTTTTCGAGCGGGCATTGAATGTTTCACCAAGTTCGACGTTGGGCTACGATGATATTTTGGAAAAATTCGAGGAGCGGAAGGCCTTTTCAAAAATGCGCGGGCGGTTGTTGGCCGACCATTTTTCGTACCTGCAAAGCATGGAAGAATTGACCGAAACAAATGCCAGCTTGCAAATTTTGGCATCGACAGCCACAAAAACTGACTTCGTTTTTTCCGACATGAAAACTTTGATTGCCAAATCGCCCTCGACCGCGCTCAAATTCGATGCCCTCGCCGATGAACTTGCAAAATTGGACGAGGCCGCAAAAAATGACAAACTGGAAGATTTGGTCGCACTTTGGTTCGCGCGCGAGGCTTTCAACTCGAACACATTTTCAAAAAAACACACGACCCGCGCGGATGGCGATGCGATGGTTTTTAACATCAAATTCATGATGCGCGATTCGGTCAACGCGCCCGGCGCGAAACGTGAATTTGCGCTCCCGCCGATGCGGATCCCGGTGCACGGCGGTTTCAAGATCAACACAAGTTTGGGCGTTGGTTTTTCGCAGTTTTTCGAGCCGGCCAAAACATATTTTTTGGAAAACGACGTGATCCAGGAAGAAAAAGGGGACGCCTTTTTGCCCATCGTTTCCACGTTTTTGCATTTTTACAAACAAGGAAAAGGCGCGTCGCTGGGTGGTTCGATTGGATTGGGGATTCCGGTGGGCGGGAGCAGCACGAATTTGCAGTCGCTCAACTTTTTTCTGGGGCCAAGTTTGATGATTGGAAACGCGGAGCGGTTGGTGATTTCTGCGGGTTTGATGGGCGGAAAACCGGCCCGTTTGGCGAGTTCGCACCGCGTCGGCGATGTTTTTTTGGAAAGTGTGGACGTGCTTCCGCTGCGGCGGGTGTATGAAATGGGGTGGTTTTTGGGGGTTTCGTATAATTTGAAGGGGTGAAAAATCAGGCGGCTTGCCTTTGTGGAATGTTGATGTGGTAAGCGGTTTTCAACATTTCAAACAAGTCGGCTGCAAGTTTGCTTTTCATGTGTTCATATTGTTTTACGGTCAATTCATCGCCAAATGAACGGTGATTTTCAATCATTTGATTGAATCCTTCAATTAAATTTAAGAGGTGAGTGATTGCATCAACCTTTGTTTTTTTTGACAGTTTTTTTGCCATTTCTATAAGATTTCTTTTTCAAAAGTCAATTCCAAAAATCCTTTTGGGATGATAATGCCATTGGTTTTTTGACGCCTGTTGGAATACACTTCTAACCATTTTTCTTTGTCCAATAATGTAGCAAAATGGCGTTCGTGTTCAAGTGGATAATCGGGGGCGAAATAAGTATCCAAACCTTTGTCCTCCATATTGAAAGACAAGAAACGCTCAATTTCCTTTTCCTTGGCACGGTAAACTCGATAATCTAAAAACGTTACGATATCAATGTCGCCCGGGTCTTGTTTTTGAGTGACGAAACTGCCGTCAATCCATTGAACAAAATATGGAAAAACAGTCCTTTGAAATTCTGACACAAATTTAAGATAGTTTTCGAACAACCAACCGCGTTGCTCTGAAAATGGAAAGGCTTCGACAAACCATTCTTCCATCTTTTCAATGGTTGTTGGGATTGCAGCGGCTGGTTTCAAAAAGCCGTTTTCATCAAAGTTGAATTCGTTCATGTTTTGTTTTTTTGAAAAATCAATTGTACAAAAACATATTCCTGTTCCTTTCCAACTCCCTAAAATACGGGTCTTTCAAATCCTTGATAAACTGAATTGCCTCGCCCGTTGATTTCATTTCCGGCCCCAGCCGTTTGTCCACGTTCGGGAATTTGTCGAAACTGAAAACCGGGATTTTGATGGCGTAGCCTTCCAACTTGTTTATCATTTCAAAATCTTTCAATTTGTGTGTGCCGAGCATCACTTTCGTGGCGATGTTGAGGTACGGCACGCCGTAGGCTTTTGCGATAAAAGGCGTGGTGCGCGAGGCGCGCGGGTTGGCTTCGATGACGTAAACTTCGTCGTTTTTGATGGCAAATTGGATGTTTATCAGGCCGCGAATGTTCAGCGCGCGGGCGATTTTTTCAGCGTGGTCGCACATTTGTTGGATGACAATCGGCCCCAAACTGTACGGCGGCAGCACCGCGTTCGAATCGCCGGAATGGATGCCCGCAGGTTCGATGTGCTCCATGATTCCCATGACGTGAAAATCCGTGCCGTCGAAAATGGCATCGATTTCGGCCTCTTTTGCCCGCTCCAAAAATTGGTCAATCAAGACTTTGTTGTCCGGGAGGTGTTTGAAAATGGACAAAACCTGACGTTCGAGTTCTGCGTCGTTGATGACGATTTTCATGCGTTGGCCGCCCAAAACATAACTCGGGCGCACCAAAAGTGGGTACGGAATTTTTTTGGCGACATCCAAAGCCGCGTCCACGTCGTGCGCCACGCCATATTTTGGGTACGGAATTTCCAAATCTTTCAAAAGGTCGGAAAAACGCCCGCGGTCTTCGGCAATGTCCATGTCGTTGTACTGCGTGCCGATGATGTTCCAGCCGTTTTTTTGCAGGTTTTCGGCGAGTTTCAAAGCCGTTTGGCCGCCGAGTTGGACGATGACGCCGTCCGGTTTTTCGTGTTCCAAAATTTCTTCGAGGTGTTCCCAAAACACGGGTTCGAAGTACAATTTGTCGGCAATGTCAAAATCTGTGGAGACGGTTTCGGGGTTGCAATTGACCATAATCGCCTCAAAACCAACTTCTTTTATTGCCAAAATGCCATGCACGCAGCAATAATCAAACTCAATTCCTTGACCGATCCGGTTCGGGCCAGAGCCCAAAACCACGATTTTCTTTTTGTCGGAAACGACGCTTTCGTTCGTCTCGTCGAAGGTCGAGTAAAAATAATTGGTCGTGCTTTCAAATTCAGCGGCGCAGGTGTCCACCATTTTGAAAACACGTTTGATGCCCAACGATTTGCGGCGGCGGAGCACCGATTTTTCGTCCACCCGGAGCAGCCATGCGATTTGCGAATCGGAGTAGCCGTTCTTTTTTAGTTCCAAAAAAAGGTCGTGGGAAATGTCGTCCGGGACGTTGCAGCGCATCAATTGGTCTTCCAATTTGATTAAATTTTTAATCTCGTTGATAAACCACGGGTCGATTCCCGTCATTTTTTGCACCGATTTTGCGGGGATGCCGAGGCGCAGCGCATCTTTTACCCGATAAATCCGGTCGTCGGAAACATTTTCGAGCCGCGCCAAAATATCTTCTGTCCGAATCCACTCTTTTTTGTCCGCGCCCAAACCCGTCCGGTTGTTTTCCTGACTTTGACAAGCCTTTTGCAAAGCCTCGGTAAAACTCCGGCCAATAGCCATGACCTCGCCGACCGATTTCATTTGCAAACCGAGACGGTCGTTCGCACCGGGAAATTTATCGAAATTCCAGCGCGGCATTTTCACGATGACGTAATCCAACGCGGGCTCGAAAAGTGCAGAAGTGGTCTTCGTGATTTGGTTTTTCAGTTCGTCCAAATGGTAGCCAATCGCCAGTTTTGCCGCAATTTTTGCAATCGGATAACCCGTTGCCTTGCTCGCCAGTGCCGACGAACGCGAGACGCGCGGGTTGATTTCGACGGCGATAAGTTCCTCGTTTTCAGGGTTTTGGGCAAATTGGACGTTGCAGCCGCCGGCGAAATTTCCGACCGAGCGCATCATCCGAATCGCGTCGTTTCGCATTTGTTGGTAAGCCGTGTCGGACAAAGTCATGGCCGGAGCGACGGTAATTGAGTCGCCGGTGTGGATGCCCATCGGGTCGAGGTTTTCGACGGTGCAGATGATGACGACGTTGTCGTTTTTGTCTCGCAGCAGTTCGAGTTCGAATTCTTTCCAACCCAAAACGGCTTTTTCCACCAAAACTTCGTGGGTCGGCGAGGCGTTCAGGCCGCGTTTCAGGGCTTCGTCGAACTCGTCCTCGCGCATGCAAAACCCGCCGCCCGTGCCGCCCAACGTGAACGACGGACGGATAACGAGCGGAAAACCAATCTTTTGCGCCGCTTCTTTTCCTTCCAAAAACGAGTTGGCGATGTACGATTTGGCCACGCCCATGCCGATGTCGAGCATCAATTGCTTGAATTTTTCGCGGTTTTCGGTGAGTTCGATGGCGGCGGTGTCCACGCCAATCATCCGGCAATTGTATTTTTCCCAAATGCCCTGGTTTTCGGCTTCGATGGCCAAATTCAATGCAGTTTGCCCGCCCATGGTGGGCAAAACGGCATCAATCGCAGGCAAATCCGCCCGGTCTCGATGTTCCTGCAAAATTTGTTCGATGCTTTCGACCGACAACGGGCGCAGATAAATAAAATCTGCGGTGACCGGGTCGGTCATGATGGTGGCGGGATTGGAATTTATCAAGGCGACTTGAATGCCTTCCTCGCGGAGGCTGCGGCTGGCCTGCGTGCCTGAATAGTCAAACTCGCAAGCCTGACCGATGATGATGGGGCCGGAGCCGATGATCAAAACTGTGTGGATAGAGGTATCTCTTGGCATGTCCGAAAATGCTTTAATTTCGGGGCGCGAAGGTAGGAAAATGGGCGGCGTTTTGGGTTTTCAAAAATAAAAAAAGTCAATCGTCCGCCCGACGGAAAAAATAAAGGCAAGACATTTCAATATGATGGTAATATCCCAAACCGTCAATGTCCAAACTTCTTCCCCATCGAAATTTGGTCAAAAAAGAGATATTTTCAGCCAATTTATAGCCAATTCCGCCTGTCAGGCCAAAATATTTTTCAAAGTCTTTATCATAATTGAGCACAAAACTGTAAGATGGATTGTCGGCATAATATTTATCCACTTGAAAAGTCTGGAAGGAAGTATAAATTTCTTGGTATTGGCTGAAATTTTTAATTGTGAAAGAGGCATAAAATCCTAAATCAAATAACCATGGGCTTGCCGATTTGGGTCGAAAACGAATTTGAAATGGAACAAAACCATGAATAACTTGGAAAAACAAAGTAGAATGGGTTTCCCATGCTTTGACAATTTGGCTGTTCAATTTTTCAGGGTCGCACCAAAAAATTTTTATGGACGAAATTTTACTGGACGAATAAATTAGTGTTGGGTCAAACACGAAATGGGCATTTTTGAACAATTTTTTTTCAAACCCAACACCAAATTGGCCACCCAGTTTGAGAATTGATTTATTGGTTATTGAATATTTTTCAGTTATTTCTGCCAATATTTCATTTGTAAATGGGTTTTTCGACAAATATTGAAAACTACCTACTTCATTTTTTCGCGGCGAAAAACTCGTGTTCAACCCCGAAAACAAATACCACCGCGACTGCCCCTCCAAACTAGGCGCGAGCAAAATAAAAAGCAAAAGAGGAAGTGTGATTTTGGGCATGGGGTTGTTTTTTTTGAAAAATCAGACAGTTTCGTACAAAATTATGCCCGGCATGAACTGAAAATCCTTCCGATTGTAGGTAAAAAGTGGGATTTGAAAAGTGATAGCCATCGCTCCGATGATGGCATCTGGGATTCGCAAATCATGGCTCAATTTGAAATCTCGAACCAGTTCCACGGCTTTTCGAGAAGTGGCTTGGTCAAAATGGACAACATTGTAGTGCTTCAATTTTTTCACCATTTCTGCCATTTCCTGTTTGTTGCCCATGCCTCGGTAAAGTTCCATGACCGAAATGCTCGAAATCAAAACATTTTCATCCCCGATTTTTTGCAGCTCGGCAGTCGTTTTTGGGTCATCGTTGAACAAGTGGATAAAAATGTTGGAGTCGCACAAGATTTTCATATTCTGTCCCCCCACGCGAGTTCTCGCAATTTTTCAATGGTCATCGGCTTGTCTTTCCAAATGCCTGCCAAAGCCATGACATTTGGCTCGGCTGACCATTCGATGGGCAAATCTTTGTCTTTCCAAATCCCAAACCCATCCATAAAATCACCGTCCGGGTCTTCCGCCGGGGTGATTGGCAAATGAATGGGTTCCGGTTTCTGTTTTTTGGCAACGGCTTTTTTCCCATTTTTCCGCAGCCGAAACCAGCCGTTCGGCGAGATTTTGATAAGGTTCAAACTCTCCAAGTTTTCCAAAATGGAAAGCACTTTCGGTTCGACTATTTCTATTTGCAATGTATTCATCGTGAAAAATTTGCACAAAAATAAACCAATTTCACAAAACCTAACGCCCATCCCCCCCAAACGCATAGTTGACATTGATTTCATGGCTCACGCCGAGAAACCCACCGTACCCCGCCGCGTTGTAATCCAAACCGTATCCGACCCGGATCAGCGAACCTTCCAAACCAACCATTTCCGTCAAAATCAGCCCGATTTCCATGTGCAAAGTTTTGGAAGTGGCGACGCCCACGCCCACCCAAAAGTTGTTTACAAATTTTTGTTTGAGGTTAAAATCTACGTTTACCGGCTGGTTTTTCGTCACTTTCACCCACATCGAAGGCTCAATGAAACCTTGCTCGCCGACCGGAATGACCAAGCCCATCGTTCCCATGACGTGGATCGGGCGTTTAAAAACAAACTCCTCGCCCGCGCGGCTCGTAAACCGGGCCGACAAATTGGCCACCTGCGGCAACGAAACGCCCGTGTAAAATTTCATCCCACGCTGCGGGTATGCCACGAAATTGACGCCGATGCCAAAATCCGGGACAAATTTTTGCACCCGATTGGCCTGCAATTGGTCGTCCGGTTCAAATTCCAGTGCCTGATTGTCCACCCGATATTGCAGCAGCCCAGCCAACAAACCGATGCCGATAAACATATCTTCCTGCATCGAAGGACGAATTTGATAGGAATATCGGCCATAAATTCCTGCGATATCCGACGGCCCGAGGCGATCTTTCATCAAAAAACCACCGAACGAAGAGATGTTGTTGCCTTCGTAAATGTGGTCAAATTTGGCCAAAAACGTTTGCGGCGCGCCACCTTTTTTCCCACTCAATTCTTCGCCAACCCACTGAAACCGGCTGGTCAAACCAGCCACCGAACTCATCTGGTACTGCAAAAAATCAGACGGCAGCGCGGCAGGATTTATAAAAGTTTGAAGGTCAGAATATTGGGTAAAAAGCGGTACCAATTGGGCTGCCGAACGATGTGGCATGGCCAAAGCGAAAAGTGCTGCGAACAGCACGACGATATTTTTTTGAATAAAATTTTTCATCATTTTGGATTTTTAAAAGTGGAAATCTGATTGGTTTTTTGCGTGTCGGCACGGAGTGAGCGGGTGACTTCAAATCACCCGCTCACTTTATTTATCTCAAAATCGTAACATACCCCACTGCCCTTCCATCCTGCCCGCCGCCGCGGAAAATATAAAAATATGTCCCTTCCGGCAGCGGGTTTCCGTTGTTATCTGTGCCTTGCCATTGATTATCGTAGTGCGGGTCGGTATTTTTTTCGGTCGAATAAACCACATCGCCCCAGCGGTTGAGGATGGTCATATAAATAATCGGTGAAATCAAATCGTAATTTGGGATGATAAATCGGTCGCCAATCCCATCGCCATTTGGCGTGATCACATTTTTTGGCGGTATCAGTTCGGGCTGCAAAGCCTTCGTTTGGATGGTGACGACCGCCGTGTCGCAGACCATCGGGCATTCCAAAAGGCAAACCTTATATCGAAAAGCCACATTTTTCGGCACATTTGTCCCGAACGAAAACTCAAAATCGTCAATCGCTTTTTGCACCAAATTGGCATTCAAAGGCTTTTGAAAAACATCGATGAACACATCGTCGAGCGACGGAATCGTGTCGTTTGCCAAAAAATTCAGGCCCGCCAAAACTGGGATCGAGTCCGTGAAAGTGTAACCATCGTCAATAGCTTCGAGGCCACCCGATTGAAAAAGTGAAATCGAGTCGAACGAATACCCATCGCAAGTCGGCGTCGACAAGGTCCAGTACAAAACCGTCTCGCCTTTCGGCAAATTATTTATCGAAGTCGTCGGGTCAGTCGGGTCGGCAATGACCGCACCGGCACCACCCGTTTTGATGGACCAAATCCCGGTTGCACCCGGCACCACATTTCCAGAAATCGTAGTTTGAGTGCCAGCGCAAAGACTTTGATTATCGCCCGCGTTGGCATCGTTCAAAATATCAGATGAGTGCGAAATCAAAATTTCATCCCGCACCGCCGGGCAAGTCCCATTTGTCAAAGTCCAAAAAAGCAAATAAGCATCGGTGGCATTCAAACCGGAAACCGTTGTTTTTGGGTCGTTTGCGTTTAAAAAAGTCAAATTTTTGCCCGGCTCGACCGACCACGAACCCGTCACGCCGAGCGTCGCAGGCGGCGTGGCGTTCAATTGAACATCGCCGACAGCGCAAAAAGCGATGTCCACGCCCGCGTTCGGCGTTTCAGAAATCGTGTCGACCACCAAAATTTCCACCGTGTCGCGGTCATAATTTAGGCATGCGCCGTTGCTCAAAATCCAGACAAATTGGTTTTTTCCAATCGTCAAATTTGACACAAACGATTGATTGTCAACCGCATTCGCCACCATCGCCGTGCCGATGGCCGACCACGCGCCCGAACCCTGCGACGGAATTTGACCGTTTAATTGGGCAAATTTTTGGGTCGTGCAGATTTTTTGGTCAACCCCGGCAGCTGCCTGCAAATTCGGGATGATGTCCACGCCGACCGTGATTTCGCCGGACGCGGCGCAGTTTCCATTGGCCGCCGAAATGTTTACGGAATACGTCCCGGTGGTGGTCACGGTGATGGTTTTGGTGGTAGCCCCGGTGCTCCACAAATAATTTGCGGCGTTGCCCGCGTCCAAAATCAAGGATTGATTTTGGCAAATCGTCGTGTCATTTCCCAAATTTATCTGGCCGCCGGGGATGTAACTCAACTGCACATTTACGACGCTGTCGCAGCCGTGAAATGATTGGCCGACCAAAATTTCAGTCCCCGACAATTTGTTTTCATCGTAAACCGTCCCGTTCAACGTGAATTTTTCCCCTGCGCAAAGAATCACCAATTTGTCAACGGGCAACGGCACGATGCCGTTCGAGATAAAAACGAGTTGGTTCAAACTATCCGTGCAGCCAAATTTGTCCTGCACCACGAGCGTCCCGACCACCGTATCGTAAACTGCGTAAATATGTTGAGCCGTTTTTCCCGTCCCAAAATTGCCGTCGCCAAAACTCCAATCCCAACTGATAATTGGAAAAACAGACACCGCATCGCCCACAAATTCCAGTTCTTTCGGTTTGCAGAGTTCCGGAATGGATTGCAAAAACGAGGCTTCGATTTTATGGTAGACATAAATTGGCTTCGTGACCGTGTCAAATACAAAGCCATCCGACACGACCAATTGCACAAAATATGTCCCCGTGTCCTTGTAAAAAGTGTACGGATTTTGCTCCGTGCTGAAATTTCCGTTGCCAAAAGTCCAAAACCAGGACGTCGGTTGGAACGGTGTGCCGCTGCTCAAATCCATAAATTCGACATAAAAATCTTCGCAAATCGTATCATTTGCCGAAAAATCCGCCAAAACCGAGCCGCAAATGTCGCCGATGACCGCCACGTCCGAATTGCTGCAACCGTTCGCGTCGGTCGCCACGACGGAATACGTTCCGGGTTGCGTCGCCAAAATGGTCGGCGTCGTTTGGCCGCCCGGCGACCACGAATATTGGGCAAAAGTGAGCAGCGTCGAAAGGACAGCCGTCGCGCCCGGACATAAATTGAGTGGTGCCACGATTTCTACAATTGGTTTTTGATTGATAAATAAAGTTGTCAAAACGAGGCTGTCGCAACCGCCCGTCGGATTCGTGAAATTGTCCTGATAAACCCCGGCGGTCGTTTGAAAAGCACCGCCGAGAAAAATCGAGTCGCCTGCGCAAATCGAAACATTTGCCAGCGAAGTAGCCGTCGGAATGACCGTCAAATTCAAAGTTATCGTGCTGTCGCAGCCCGCCGTGTTTTTCAAAATGACGGTAAAAATGCCAGAATTTGTAAATGTTTGGCCGCCGACCGTCGCCGTGTCGCCCTCGCAAATCGTTTGCGTCGAACTGGAATTGGTCGGGTTTTCGGTAACGGTAATTGTAAAAGTACAGACCGCCGAATTGAGCGAAGCATCTGTAAATGAATAAGTTACGGTGTGCGTAAAATTTGAAAACAAGGTGTCGCCCGGTTGAATATTTTCCGGAATCAGCGTGCCGCCGGGGCAATTGTCGGTGCCTGTCGGCGGGTTGAAAACGGCAATTGCCTCGCAATTTCCGATCGTCGCCGGCACCGTCTGGTTCAGCGGGCAAGTGATTTCCGGCGGAAAAGTATCGAGCACCGTGACCGTCGTCAGGCAAGAATCCACTGCCCCGGCGATGTCCGTTCCGATAAAAATGACGACCGTCGCGCCGACCAGAAATGGGTCGGGCGCATTATTTGTCACGACCACGCCGCCGCAGCCGTCCTGCACAACTTCGGCATTTGGCAAAATCAGGTTGGAAAAACACTCGTCGTTTGCCGTGAAAACGGTCTCGTCGGGCGGGCAAATTATTTCAACTTGAACCGTTCCGGTGACGGTAACCGTCAAATTGCAGGTCGCCGTCAGCCCCGCTGCGTCGGTCGCGGTGAACAAAATTTGGTGCACACCGATTGGCAAAGTATCAGAAGTGGGGCCAGAAATTGGGACTGGAATTGTGCAATTATCGGTCGCCGTCGGTTGCGGAAATTGGACGATTGCCGTGCAGCCGTTCGCGTCGGTCGGCACCGAAATCGGGTCGGCACAAACAATTTTCGGGGCTTCGTCGTCCGAAACGGTAATAATTATGGAGCAATTTGAGGAATTTCCAGCGTCGTCGGTTGCGGTCAAAGTGACGGTTTGCGAACCCAAATTGAACGTGCCGGAAGTTTGTCCAACCAAATTCACGTTCGCCATGCAATTATCCGAAACGGAAATGCTGTCGGTAAAATCCACCGTCGCCGAGCAAACACTGTCGTCCGTTCCGTAATTTAAAATGGTCGGGCAAACGAGCGTCGGCGGGGTGTTTTCATTTACAAAAATATTAAATGTGCAGGTCGCGGAAAGCCCTGCGGAATCGGTCGTGGTCAAAGTCACTGGCGTTTGGCCGAGCGGGTACGGCCCCGGCGGGTCAATTTCAAAAGTCAAATTTTGGTCGCAGTTGTCATTTAATTCTGGTTGAAAATTGGCGTTCGCCGTGCAAGAATCGGGCGTGGCATTTACCGTAAAATCATCCGGGCAAACGATGGTCGGCGGCAAAGTATCCACGACCGTCACCGTGATTTCACAAGAAACCGAGCCGCCGGGAATGTCAAAAGCGGTATACGTCACCGTGTTTTGACCCAAAACAAATGGCGACGGCGCATCAATTAAAATGGTATCCAAACCGCAACCTGCATTGGCCGTCGCGGGCGGCAAAACTGGATTGGCCGAGCAATCTGAATTTGCAAAAACCGAAAAATCGGCGGGGCAAGTGATGGTCAAACTGTCCGTCCCGGTGATTTCAATTTGAACGGTGCAACTCGTCGTGGCCATCAAATCTGAATTCGTGGCCGTGAAAGTGAACGAATGCTGGCCGACCGGCAAATTCAAAACCGTGTCGCCGGGAACTTGCCAACCGGGGCAATTGTCCGTCAAAATTGGTGCGGCCAAAAGTACCGTTGCCGTGCAACTGCTCGTGTCCGTCGGCTGAACGATGTCGGCTGGGCAATCAAAAGTTGCGGCAAATCCATCGGTGACGGTGACTATTGTTTGACAAGAAGTGGTCGAGCCGTCGGGTGCAAAAGCAGTGTAAGTGACTGTGGTTGAACCGATTGGGAAAGTTGCGGGCAAATTATTGGTCACCGAATCCAATCCGCAACCCGCCACGACGACCGGGTCGGGCAAAGTGAGGGTAGCAAAACATTGGTCTGGGTCAGTGTCGGTTTGAACCGTCGTGTCATTTGGACAAGAAATTGTAAATTGGGTCGTGCCAGTGATGGTTATATTTACGGTGCAACTGACTGACAATGTGTCGTTTGTGGCGGTGAAAGTGAAATCGTGGTTGCCAACATTTAAAATCAAAACCGTGTCGCCGGGGACTGTCCAGCCGGGGCAATTATCAATCAAAGTTGGCTCGGCCAAATTGACCGTCGCCAAACAACTGTTCTGGTCGGTGGCTTGCGTGATGCTGTCCGTCGGGCAAATCAATTGGGCGTTGATGAAATCGGTGACGGTGACTATTGTTTGACAAGAAGTGGTCGAGCCATCGGGCGCGAAAGCCGTGTAAGTCACTGTTGTTGAACCGATTGGGAAAGTTGCGGGCAAATTATTGGTCACCGAATCCAATCCACAACCCGCCACGACAACCGGGTCGGGCAAAGTGAGGGTTGCAAAACATTGGTCTGGGTCAGTGTCGGTTTGAGCCGTCGTGTCATTTGGACAAGAAATTGAAAAAACTGTCGTGCCAGTGATGGTAATATTTATGGTGCAACTGACTGACAATGTGTCGTTTGTGGCGGTGAAAGTGAAATTTGAATTGCCGATTGGCACATTTAACAAAGTCGTGTCGCCGGGAATTTGCCAACCAATTGGGCAATTATCCGAAAAAATGGGTGCTTCTAAAATGACAGTTGCCGTGCAAGTATCGGGGTCGGTATTTTGAAAAACATCGGGCGGGCAAGCCAAATTCGGATTTTGATTGTCCGAAACGACGACCGCGACGGTACAGGAAATGGTCGAGCCGTTGTTGTCGGTTGCGATAAAAGTCACGACGGTCGTGCCGATTGGAAATTGATTGTTTGCCGGCGCATTATTTGTCAAAGTATCCAAACCGCAGGCAGCAACGACGAGTGGCGTGTCAATTTGGACGGTGGCAAAACAAGAATCCGGGTCGGTTCCGACGATGATCGAGTCCGGGCAAACGATGCTAAAATTATTCGCACCTTTTACGATGACTGTAAAAATGCAGGTCGCGGTGTTGTTGCTGCCGTCAGTCGCAGTGAAAATGATGTTGTGCACGCCGACCGGCAATTGGTTGTTCGGCGGGCAATTTTGACAAGAAACCGTTGGTGGCGGGCAATTATCCGTCGCAGTCGCCTGCGGAAATGGGCTGATCGTGGCCACGCAAGACAAGGTGTCGGTGTTGACGGTGAGGGTGTCGGGGCAGGTGATTATTGGAATTTGGTTGTCTTCGACCGTGACTGTGAACGAGCAAGTTCCTTCATTTCCATTAATATCATAGACATAAAAAGTCACGGTCGTGGTGCCAATCGGATAATCGCCGTTCGGCAAATCGGGCGTTTGAATAAAATCGGGAACGAAATCGCAATTGTCAGAAGCCGTTGGCGGGTCGAAAAAAGCATAAGCAACACATTCGTCCGGTGCAGTTTCAAAAGTTACATCGTCTTGGCAATCAATCACGGGCGGCTCGACATCGAAAACAGTAACTTCTGCCTCGCAAGTTGCTGTATTTCCCGCCGGGTCGGTCACCGTGAAAGTAACGAGGGTAGTTCCGGCCGGAAAAACATTGCCTGGTGGGTCTTGGGTAATGGTCAAATTTCCTGTGCAATTATCCGTCGCTTCGAGCGGGTCGAAAAAAACGAGGCCATTGCATTGGCCGGGCGTGTTGTCCACTTCGACACCGTCCGGACAAAAATCAATCGTCGGTGGTTCGAGGTCTTCGACGGTGACGATGGTCGAGCAGGAAGTTGAATTTCCCCAAATATCAAAAGCCGTAAAAACGACCGTCGTGTTGCCGACCGGAAAAGGCGACGGGGCATTATTTATAATAAAATCCACCATGCAATTGTCCGTCGCGGGCGGGTCATTCAAAAAAACATCCGCTGAACATTGGCCGGGGTCGGTCGGAAAGACGATGGGCGGGTCGCAGGTCAAAACCGGATTTTCGACATCTTCCACATCCACGACCGCCGAGCAGGTCGAGACATTTCCCGAGTCGTCGGTCACGATGTAGGTTACCGTCGTCGAACCGACCGGGAAAACATTGCCAGTTGGAATGTCGTCGGTCACCGTGTAAAAACCGCAGTCAATCGCGTACAAATTTCCCAAAAACACGACCGCCGAGCAAAGTCCCGGGTCATTTACCACCGATTGACCAGCCGGGCAGACTTCAATTTCCGGCGGTTCGACATCATTTACGGTGACGAACATCGTGCAGGAATCCAATTGGCCGTTCGCCGCAAAAACGACAAAAGTCACCGGCGTCAAACCGATTGGAAAAAGATTGCCCGTCGGTCCGTTGTCGGTCAGTTCTGCGCCGGGGCAGTTTTCTGTAAATGTGGCATTTGGAAAATTGTAAACTGCCCAACATTGCCCCATGTCATTTGGGATGGTGACGTGCGGCGGGCAGGAAATGACCGGCGGTTCGGTATCATTTATCGTAACAATTGTCTGGCAAGTTGTAGTCACGGAAGTGTTACCGTAGCCTGCGACTGCCGTGAAAGTCACCGTCGTCGTACCGACCTGAAAAACGTTGCCCGGCGGGTTTCGCGTGATCGAAAGTGAAAGCGGCGGGCAGTTGTCCGAAAACGTGGCCTGCTGCAAATTGACCGTTCCCGAACAAAAACCGGGGTCGTTGCTCGCCGTGACATTTGGCGGGCAGGTCAAAACGGGGGGCTGATTGTCGACTACGGTCACGGTCATTGAGCAAGATTTCGTGTTTCCAGAGGCATCGGTGGCGGTGAAAATGACCGGAGTCGTGCCTCTCGGAAATGGGCCTTGCGGAGAATAGGTTTGGCCAACCCCTGGGCAGTTGTCGGAAATTGTGGCATTGTTTAAGTTGATATCGGCATTGCATTGGCCGGGGTCTGTATTCACCGTAACGCTGGTCGGGCAGGAAATGTTAGGCAAAATATTGTCAAAAACCTGAATGGTTTGGGTGCAGGTGGCCGTGTTTCCATAATTATCGACACCGGTCCAAGTCACGATCGTTGTGCCAACAGGAAAAAATGGAATGCTCGATGGGCTGTAATTATTCGAAACCGATACAAAATTGTCGCAGTTGTCAAAAGCATTTGGTGTGCCCATGAAAAGGTTTTGGCCGCAGCTTTGGGGCTGGGTATTTGCGGTGATGTTCGCCGGGCAGGTAATTATGGGTGGGGTCCCATCAACCACCGTGACAATTGTCGTACCCTTTGGCTGTGGGAATTCTTCGGACGAGCAATCAACGTACCAATAAATAGTGTCCTGTCCGAGCGAAGGAAAATTGATCGATACGCTTTGCCCGGGGACATAATTGACATAGTTTCCTAAATTGATATTGTATAAATATTCGACCGGATCGTTTGGGCTACAGTTACAGTTGCCCGTGACGGTCGGTGCATTTGCGGTAAAAACACCCACACATTGGCTGTTGGCGTTTATCGTAACGTTTGGCGGAACATTGGCCAAACCGCACTGTCCAACAGATTTGGCCGAAAAATTTAAAGTGAAAAAAATAAAAAAACACCATGTCAAGCAAGTAGTTAATTTTTTCATTTGGTAAAATCTAAGTTTAGTTAACTGTAAAAGTGATAAGGCTTGGTTTGTCATACGTTCAAAAAGTGCCCAACAAAGTTGGCGTAAAACATTGGCCTTGGGGGGCTGTTGCTTTATTGTTTTTTTAGATGAAAAGGTAAACAGGGCAGGGTACAAAAATGGGGGCTTTTTCAAAACTGGGCAACCACATGATGATGTGACCCTTTTTTTCGGCCATGCTTTCCTTTTACAACTTGAAATCACAATTGAAAAAAAGTACCTTCGGCTTCCCAAATTTCAAATTCCAAAAATTTTCTCCACAAATAAATCGGCCCAAAAATCGGCAGGTTCCAATCGTTCCCATTTTCAAATGTCAAAAAATTTCAACCTCGCCCTGCTCCTCGTTTTCCTAAATTTCGGGGCAGTTTTTTCCCAAAACCCACTTTTCGACGACTCAAAAGTGCCTTCCATTTTTGTGGAAATGCCCACCGATTCGTTCAATTTTATTATCCAGAATACCGTCGCCGACCGCTATTTTCTTGCCCGTTTCATTTTCGACGACGGCACGGTGCGAGATACTTTTGAAAAAACCGGCATCCGGCTGCGAGGCAACACCTCGCTCGGTTCGCAGAAAAAATCTTTCAAATTAAGTTTCAATGAATTCGTGGCGGGCGGCAGATATCGTGGGGTAAAAAAAGTGAATTTGAACGGCTCCCACAACGACCCGACGATGATCCGTGAAAAACTTTTTTACGAGGTTTGGAACACCGCCGGGATGCCAAAACGGCGCGTCAATTTTGTGAAATTTTTCGTGAACGGCGAATATCGAGGCCTCTATTCCAATATCGAAGAACTCGACAAAGAATGGTTGGAGCGCGTTTTTCCCGAAAAAGAAGGCAATTTTTACAAATGCACGTGGCCTGCCGACCTCGATTTTTTGGGCGATTATCAAACGCCGTACAAAAAAATCATGAACAATGCGACCACCCGTGCCTACGATTTGACGACCAACGAAACCGCCGATGACTATTCCGATTTGGTCACTTTGATCACCGCGCTTTCACAAAATGTGGACGCCAATTTTCCCGCAAAAATTGAAAAAATACTCAACGTCGAGTCCGTTTTGAAAGCCTTCGCCATCGACATCGCCACCGGAAACTGGGACGATTATTTTTACAACAAAAACAATTTTTACCTCTACCACAACCTCGAAACCGGCAAATTTGAGTTCATCACCTACGACACCGACAATACTTTTGGTGTGGATTGGCTCGGAAAAGATTGGGCAAAACGCAATGTTTTCACTTGGCAAAAAACCAACGAACCTCGTCCGCTCGCCTCGCAACTTTTAAAAGTACCTGCGTTCAAAGCCAAATTTGTCCAATATCTCGACTCGGTCACGCGGTTTATCACCCTGCCCGACACGATATTCCCGCGCATTGACGAACTCCATGCATTGATTATTTCAGCCGCAAAAGATGACATTTTCAGGACTTTGGATTACGGCTACACGATGGACGATTTTCACAACGGCTTCACACAAACCGTTGATAATCATACACCTTACGGCATCAAACCGTTTTTGGGATTGCGCGGCGACAGCACGCAGCGGCAGATTGCCGGGCTGCTGACCGGGCTTGATTTTTCACCAAAAAACGACCTCGTCGCACAGGTTTTCCCGAACCCATTCCGCGACGGTTTTCAAGTTTTTTTTCCAGAAAATTTATATTTGGGAAATGCCCATTTTGAAATGACCGACCTCGCCGGGCGGCAAATTTATTTTTCAAAAACCAGTCAAATCGGTGGTGGCGGCGTTGAATTTTCAATGCCTGAAATCGCGCCGGGCGTCTATTTTTTGAAATATTTTTTGGGCAAAAAAATTGGGGCAGTGCGGGTTGTTTGCCAGTGATTGGAGGTCGGAATTTATTCCGAC
>JANNMS010000137.1:0-9541 GCA_031398055.1 Saprospirales bacterium
TTTGAAAAACCCAACGGCCTGTATTTTCCAGGTCAAACGCATTAAAATCCATTCCCGAAGGGAATCTATGTTTATAGAAATTGAAATGGACATGCACGAGAAATCCCGAAGGGATTTTATGTTTTCAGGCGCGAGTTTTTACATAAAATCCCTTCGGGATTTCTCGTGCATGTCCATTTCAATTTCTATAAACATAGATTCCCTTCGGGAATGGATTTTAATGCGTTTGACCTGGAAAATACAGGCCGTTGGGTTTTTCAAAAAATCAATCGTTCATTTTCACGACTGGTTCGATGGCCAACTGCGACCCGTTTTCATCCAAAATTTTGACAAAATAGATGCCCGGCGTCCAGTTTGCATTTTCAATTTTCAAAAAACCGGTCTGCTTTTGCCATGCGTTTTCAAAAACCAATCGGCCTGCGGCATCGAAAATTTGAACTTGGGTTGCCTTTTCGATTGGGTTTTCGGCTGTGATGACAAATTGATTTTCAAACGGATTCGGTGAAATGGAGAAAACAGAGTGCGCGATTTTTTCGTCAAAATTTTCATTGGAAATTTCAGAACGGTTTTGGCTCGGCGGCGGCGGGACGACGACGGTGATGATGTCTTCGCAGAGATTTTTGTCGCGTGCCGCAAAATCATAAGTTCCGGGAGCGAGCGTGAAAACTTTGAGGCTCGACCAAGTTGCGTAATTCCAAGTCATCGAACCGTTCACCCGCCAGTTGAAACGATGGGTTTTGGGTGCGGGGAAAGTCACCCCGCCCGTCGCGTTCAAAGTCACTTTGAAATTTCCGCCCGTCGTCGCGACGATGGAAACCAACGAAACCACGACCTCCGTCGGCTGCCCGACCGAGAAACTGGCAGACCCCGTGCAGCCTTTCGAATCGGTGGCGGTCATCGAATAATTGGCTGCGGCGAGGTTCAAAATGGTGGCGGTAGTGGCTCCGGTGTTCCACAAATAGGTTTTGCCTCCCGTGCCGCCAGCAGCAACGGCGACGATTTTTCCATTTGAATTTCCAAAGCAAGTTGGGTTGGTCGCAGTGCCGGAAACCGTTACCGGAATCGGGTCGGAAAGGATGGCCGTGCCGGTGCCCATGCAGCCCGTCGAAGTTTTGGTCACGACGCAGGTGTAAGTTCCGGCGGGGACGTTCGAGAGGATTTTGTTGGTGCTCCCGGTGTTCCACAAATAAGTGTATCCGGTGGTGCCGGGCGCGGCTTTGGCCGTGATTTTTCCGTTGGACGAGCCGACGCAGGACGGTTTGACGTAAGTAAAACTGACGGTCGGGTTGTTTTCATCGGTTTGGTTGTCGCAATTGTCGTCGAGGTTGTTGCTGCAAATTTCGGGTGCAGCGGGGTAGGTTGTCGGGTTGTTGTCGTCGCAGTCGGTGGCATTTGTCACCATCCCGGCGGGTTGGCCGCATGCGTGGATTCCGGTGTTTGGTTTGCCAAAACCGTCGCCGTCGGCATCGGCGTAATAAATGGTGGTGGCTGAATTGAGGGTCAATTGCAAGGCAAAAGGTGCGTTGGTCGAGCCATCGCCATCATTCCAAAGGTTGGTGGAGCCAAAATAGACAAAATCCTCGTCTGCCAAATTGTCCGGCTGATTCGGCATCCAACTCCTGAAACCAATTTCGGTTCCATCTGCCCAAGCCCAACAATTATTGAAAGTTGGATTGGCAGAATTGGCAGATTCACAAAAATTTGGGGCAGCGTTGTCCCGCAAGCCAATGGCAATTGCGCCTTGATTTGCGTAAAAATTATTGACTGTCGAATTGTAAATCGTTGCCACTTTGGCGGAGTACCCTGCGATTGGCGTGTAATCCGGCAGCGAAAAAGCATTGATGAAGTTGGGTGTGCCGACCGATTTGTAAAAACAATTGCAGTGGTCTTCGCCGACGAACGTGAAATTGGAGACGAACGGGCAGTTTGAATTGCCAATAAAACTCCCAGCAGTAAACGGCGAATCGCCGACCGCCACCGTCGCCAGCGAACCGTAAGTCGCTGCATCGAACACTTTCACATCGTCAGAATAGGCGCAGGACACATACAATTTGCTGCCGTCGGGCGTGACCGCAACGCCGTGCGGGCCACCCGTTGCAGGAATTGTATGGATCACGGTATTGGTGGCGGTATTTATCACCGAAACCGAATTGCCGGTGATATTGCCTGCGAAGACTTTTGACCCGTCGGGCGAAATACAAATGCCCCATGGGTTGCTGCCGGTGGCGATGGTTGCGGTGATTGTGTTGGTTGCGGTGCTGATTACTTTCACATTATTGCTGGTGTGGCAGGCTACATAAATTTTGTCGCCGCTTGCGGTAATTGCCATTTCATGTGGCAAACCACTGCATGGAATATCTGCAATCGTCGCATAAGTGGTCGTATTTATCACCCGAACGACGTTGCCAGAAATATGGCCGAGGTAAGCCTTCGTGCCGTCTGGTGAAAAAAGGATGCGGTCTGGGTGGTTGGCCGTTAAAACCTTTGCCAAAATAGAATTGTCGGCAGTATTGATGATGGTCAAACTGTCCGGTCCGCAGTGCGAGACAAAAAGTTTGCTCCCGTCCGGCGAAACCGTTACACCGCAGGGGTTCGTGCCTACATAAAAAGTCGAAACGACCGTGTTGGAAATCGCATCAATCTGGCTGATGGTGTTGGCCCCTCCATTTGAAATATAGACAAAATGGCCGTCCGGCGTGATCCCCACGCCAAAAGGTTCGTTGCCAACTGCCACTGTGCCAATTACCGAATTGTCGAAAGTGTTGATGATGCTCACATTGTCCGAGAAAGCATTTGGGATGTAGGCAAGTCCCGACGATTGCCCCATCGCAAACTGAACCAGCGAGAATAAAGCGAGCACCAGCAGCACCCGCGAGGATTGGAAGTTGATTTTTTTCATGACAAAAAAAAGTTTGGTAAGTTAAAAAATGACGCATCCAGCCTTAAATCCGAACGACCCCACAAAAAACTTCCACCAAAACCAACACTGCCTCCGCCGTTTGCATGGACACTGTTTTCAAAAGCATGAAACCCGAAAATCAGGACATGAAACATTTTTTTGCCATCTGAAAAAACTTTCCAAAACCTCAAAACATGGTTTCATGCCGCTAAAAACTATCTTTATGCTTCGAGCGAAACCAAACTTTTTTGACCAGTCTACTTTTGCCAGCAATATGAATCAGAAAATATTTTGCCGCCGCTTTTTCATTTTATGGTTTTTTTGTTTGCCCGCGCTGCATTTGTCAGCACAGGTTTGGTATGATACTTTGCCTTTTTTTGAGTGCAAAAAGGTGTCGGACATGGCTGCACAGCCGAGGATTACGTCTGCGGGCGATATTTTTTTTGAAAAATATGGGGAAGGTGTTTTGCGGTTTGACGGAATTCCACGCTTTGTTTTGGGTTTGGGAAAAGGGCTGCCGAGCAATAATATTTATCTGGCCGAAGATGAAAACGGGCGTATTTTGTACAATTGTTTTTTCTTAAAGAAAGAGTCCCAGCGGTTTGGGTTTTGGGAAAACGGAAAAACGATCCCGATAAATGCACCTGATTCGCTCCACCGTTTTTGGTTGAAACCAGATGGCCGCCTTGTGTTTTGCAAAGACGAAAACCCGCCGAAGTACTTTTCCACTTTCAATTCGAAGGAAAAAAATTTTTCCCCAGCCTACCGAATGCCCGTGCGGAACGCCAATTTTAAACCATTTTTCCATTTTTCCCTCGCCGCCCCCGACCTGTTTTTGATGTCCGACTTTGACCCGACTATGCGCTTGCCGAGCCGTTTTTTCGCCGCTTCCCCCGACGGAAAAAGCCGTGAACTGTTTTTCCCACTTTCCCAATCTGATTTGCTTGGGGCAAAAATCTTGGGGCAATCGCCCGACGAAGCCTTTTTGATTTATGCTGGAAAAACCGGGAAAATTTTTGAAATCAAAAATAACCGAACCAAATTGATCCATCAAACCCGCCAGCGATTGGCAGATTTGAATAATTCCAACACCATTGTCCCGCATAAAATCTATTTCCTTGAAATACTTGACGATGGAAAACCGCTCAAAAGACATTGCCTTTGGCAATTTGACAAGGGCAAATTGACACCTTTTTTGTTCCGTTCTGGCGAAATCAATTCGTTTGCCGTGGCTTCCGATGCCCAGTTTTGGTTCGGCGGAACCAGTGGGATTTGGCGGATGAACCCCGCCGTCCGCGTTTTTGAGCCCGATGAAAAAACGCCCGAAAATATCCAATCAGTTGCCGAGGATGGCACCGGGATGTTTTATTTTAGTTCGATCAATGCAGGTTTGGCGCGTTTCGATGGCAAAAAAATGCTGCCAGCCCCCGAATTTTTGAGGCCATTCAAACTTTGGATGATGGGTTCTTGTCGAATCGGCGATGAAGTTTGGTTGCCGATTGATGGAGAAAACGGCATCGCCATTTGCCAGACCGATGGCCGATGCGACACCATTTTGCGCGGCGAAATTGCTTTTTTCGTCCATCGTGGGCAAAAAGACGGTTCTATTTTAATCGGCCTGAACCGAAAAGGAATGCTCCGATGTCCACCCAACAAGAACCCGCGCGACCGAAAAAACTGGCATTCCGTGGGCGAAAAACAAGGCTGGAACTTGTTCAACACCCTTGCAATTACGCAGGATAACTTTGGGAAAACATGGGGCTGTCGTGGTGCAACCCGTCTGGGGATTTATGATTCGTCCGCTGATTCAGCGTACACATGGGTTCGCAGCGACTCCATGAAATTTTCCAGTGGGTACTGTTTAAAGACCGATTTGAAGGGAAATATCTGGTTTGGAACGAATCGCGGATTGCGGTTTTTTCATCCTGAAAAAACCAATTTTAATCCTCAATTCGACTTGAAACCCATTGCTGAATCTTTTTTCAAAGACAAAGTCGTTGGCTCAGTCGCCCTTTTTGGAAAAGACTCGCTGTTTGTTTTGGGCGAAGACAATCGTTTCGTGCTCCTTGATTTGAAAAAATTTTACGCCCAAAACGAAAATGAAAATGGCTGCATCACCTATTTCCCCGAAATCCGCGACATTGACGGCGAAATCGGGCAAAACGGGCTTTTTGTAGATTCCAAACAAAACATCTGGCTGCCTTTGACAAAAAAACTCATCCAATTCCGCCTCGAAAACCTCACCCCAGCAGACGATTCGCAGGCAGGCGTGCGGTTCGACAGCCTCACGTTTTCGGGCGGCAGTATCTCGCTCGCCGGACAAAAACGGGTTAAATTGCCTGACGGCATCCGTGCCTGCGTTTTCCATTTTTCACCGGAGTTTTACCGCCCCGGTCTGTACGATTCCATTTTCCTGACAATTGACAACGCACAGGTTTACAAAGGTTTAGCCCAAGATTTTCGGCAAGAAAACTTTGTTTTTGCCACCGCCGGGCGACACGAAATCCGCTTGGCATCCGTCCGAAACCAGACGCTTTTGTTCGAGATTGCGTGCGAAATTTATATGCCGTATCCCTTCACTGAACACCCCGCGTTTTTGCCCGGCGTGTCCTTGGTTTTTGGGTTGCTGCTCGCCGGATTTTTTTACAACCGAAAAAAATATTATCAAAACCTGAACACCCAAACGCAGGCGCGCCTTGTACTCACCGAGCAAAATCGGGCAATTCAAGAAACCCTGCGCGGCCAAGAAAACCTGCTTGCCCGGCTGCGGGTCAGTGCTATCGTCAATCAATTGAACCCGCATTTTTTGAAAAATTCCTTGCATTGGATGCAGTCGCGGGTACTGGATTACGACGAGGAAGTGGCCGATGTGATTTCACACCTCGCCCTTTCTTTGAAAAATGTGGTCGAATCGAGCGACGGTTCCGGGTTGGCGGTTCACTCGCTGCGGAAGGAATTTGAACTCATCGAAAACTACCTGACCATCCAAAAACGCCTTTTCCCGCACCGCCTGCAATTTGAAATTTCTGGAAAAGACCTGCTCGAATCGCTCGGCGGCCTGCCCGTTCCATTGATGTCGGTGCAGATTTTTGTGGAAAATGCCATGATTCACGGCATCGAAAACCGGGCGACGGGCGGCCAAGTTTTTGTCCGGCTGCGCGAAAACGACCAAAATTTTGAAGTCGAAGTGGACGACAACGGCGTTGGTTTTGAGGAAGCCGCACGGATTGCAAAGGAAAAAAACAAGAAATCGAGCGGCCGCGGCGTGAAAATGTTGGAAGAACTTTTTGAAATTTTGAACCGGCAAAACGATGGCCGCCTGTTTTTCAAAACCTCCCACAAAATCCATCCCGACGGCTCGGCTGCTGGAACGACGGTGCTCATAAATTTCCCTAAAAATTTAAAATATGAAACAAAATAACCCGCTGCGCTGCGTCGTCATCGAAAACGTAGAAGGCGAGGCCAATTTTTTAGTCAAAAAATTAGGCGCATTTCCGGACGTAAAATTTTGCGGCATCGCAGCCGAGGTCGGCGAAGCATTTCGATTGATTGTCCATGAAAAACCGCATTTCATGTTTTTGGACATGGACATCATCGGCGGCTCGGGTTTCACGGTTTTGGACAAATTGGCGGCTGCCGACGTGCCGATACCCTATATTATTGTCACCTCAGCGTTCGAAAATTTTGAACACGAGCGGCAAAATCGCTACGCCGATTGTTTCGTCCGCTATTTTGAAAAACCGTTTTTCGATTCGTCGTTTGCCGAAAAATTGGAGGAGGCCGTCCATGCTGTTTGGTCAAAAACGCGGGCGTTTGGGAGGTCGAATTTTAATTCGACGGAAAAAAAGAGCCTTTTTTTGAACCTGCCCGGCGGCATCGTCCGGCGGATCGACCCGATGCAAATTATCTGTTTGTACGTGAAAGGCCGCGATTTGACGGTGCACACGACTGCTGGAAAATTTGAATTCCGCGCATCGCTGAACCGTTTTTTGATGTCGGCGGATTTGCCGTTTTTGGTTCGGATTTCTTCCAACGAAGCAGTCAATTTGCACAAAATCATCGAAGTTCGGCAGCCGGAGTGGCGGGTAAAAATGGAAGATTTTCAGCGCGAACCGATTGTTTCGGATATTTACCGAAAGGATTTTTTGGAAGAAATGGCGGTGCTTTCGGTGGCTTAATATTTTAAAAATCAATTCACCGCAATCGCAATCGTCGCAGCCAACAACCGAGTCCCGGGGATTTTCAAAATCTCTTTTCCACAAGTTTCGAGCGTTGCCCCGGTGGTCAAAACATCGTCAACGAGCAGGACAGTTTTGTTTTCCAATAACTTCGGATTCCGAATTTCAAAAGCAGATTGGATGCCCGAAAACCGTGATTGTCGCGATTTTTTAGTCTGCGAATCTGAAAAAACGGTGCGTTTCAAAACGCTTTTTTCACAAAAAATACCCATCGTTTCAGCCAGCCCGTCGGCGAAAGTTTCGCTTTGATTGTAGCCGCGCAGCCGCTCTTTTTTGGGATGGAGCGGCACGGGAATCACCAAATCGGCCTGCCGAAAAATTTCGGAAAGCAAAAGTTTCCGGCCAAAACTGCGCCCGATTTCCCGGCCAATTTCAGGTTGCCGACGATATTTTAATTGATGCACGGTGTGCTGAATCAATCCTTTTTTTCCAAAAAAGTACATCGCCGCTCCGCCAAACAAAGGCAACAAGCCATAAAATCGCTGGGTAAATTCATTTTCCAAATTCAAATGATGGTCGGTGGCGTGGAGTTTCGATTCGCAATCGAGGCAAAAAACACCGTGTTTTGGCGCAGCATTTTCGCCGCAGGCCGCGCAGATTTTTGGAAAAATCAGGGATAAAAATTGGTCAAACGGGTTCGTCATTTTTTGTAAATTTTGATTTGGTTTCAAAATTACAAACCTCGGTTTGAAAGTTGCGTGGGCGGCGGATTCATATTTTTTTTGTGAAATTGTTTTTTGCTTTTCAAAAATCGATTTTCAACTGAAATTATCCATTTCAAAATGTTGAAAAAAACGCCCGGTGGAAAACCACCGGGCGTTTTTGAAAAAATATCAAGTCAAAAAAATCAACGCATTTTCATCACTTCCGCCATTTTTTTCCCAATCGTCGCCGGAGATTCGACCACGAAAATCCCGTTTTCTTCCAAAATCCGCATTTTAGCTGCGGCAGTGTCGTCGTGCCCGCCGACGATGGCTCCGGCGTGACCCATTTTCCGACCTTTTGGCGCGGTTTGTCCGGCGATGAAACCGACGACGGGTTTTTTATTTCCATTTGCCCGGATCCAGCGGGCGGCGTCGGCTTCGAGGCTGCCGCCGATTTCACCGATCATCACGATGCCCTCAGTTTCGGGGTCGTTCATGAAAAGTTCGATGGCTTCGCGGGTCGTCGTGCCGATAATCGGGTCACCGCCGATTCCGATGGCGGTCGAGATGCCGAGACCTGCTTTTGCAATTTGGTCGGCGGCTTCGTAGGTCAACGTTCCTGATTTCGAAACGAGGCCGATGTTGCCGCGTTTGAACACAAAACCGGGCATGATGCCCACTTTTGCTTCGTCGGGGGTGATGATTCCGGGGCAGTTTGGGCCGATCAGTCGGCAATTTTTACCAGAAATATAGGCTTTTGCTTTCACCATGTCCTGCACCGGAATGCCTTCGGTGATGGCCACGATGACTTCGATGCCCGACGCGGCGGCCTCAATAATTGCGTCCGCAGCGTAGGCCGGCGGCACAAAAATGATGGAAACATTCGCGCCCGCTTTTTTCACCGCATCTTCGACGGTGTTGAAAACCGGCAGGCCGAGGTGCGTTTGCCCACCTTTTCCGGGCGTGACGCCGCCGACAACCGGAGTTCCGTAGGCAATCATTTGTTCGGCGTGAAAAGTCCCCTCTTTTCCGGTGAATCCTTGGACGATGATTCGGGAGTTTTTGTTGACTAAAACAGACATAGTTGGATTTACGATTTTTGATTTACGATTTGGGATTTGCAACCACGACCAAAAATCGTAAATCGTAAATCAAAAATCGCAAATCGTTTTATTCTTCTTCTTTGATGATAAAAACGTCTTCGTCCCGCTTTTTCATAAAATAATGTTCGCGGGCGAATTTTTCTTTTGTCACTTCAAAATCTTCGGCTTCTTCTTTGACTTCCTCAATTTTTTTTTGGTAAAATGCCTTGTCATCTTCCAGCCGATTGACTGCGGTGGTCAATTTGAACTGCGTCCACAAGTTGTTTCGATCCAAAAAAACCAGCCAGAAAAAAAACACCACCAAGGTCAGGTAGTATTTGTTTTGCAAGGGTTTTGGCAATTTTTTCATCAATGCCAAAAACGGATTGGGTGGTAAAGTAGCCATTTCGATGTACGATTTTTGAATTACGATTTACGATCAGGTCAAACGCATTAAAATCCATTCCCGAAGGGAATCTATGTTTATAGCTCAGAGCAAGGGCATTTTCCTCAAATCCCGAAGGGATTTTATGTTTTCAGGCGCGAGTTTTTACATAAAATCCCTTCGTGTTTTCTCGTGCATGTCCATTTCAATTTCTATAAACATAGATTCCCTTCGGGAATGGATTTTAATGCGTTTGACCTGATTTACGATTGGGTGGCCAAAAATGGAAAATT
>JANNMS010000176.1:0-8167 GCA_031398055.1 Saprospirales bacterium
GATTTTCAATGAAATAAGTGGCGAGTTTGAATTTTTCAAATCCCGATTTTCAGTTGAAACCCAACTCACCGCAACTTTTCCATCCGCCGCCGAAGCATAGTTTTCGCGGCCAAAATCGGTAGCCGCACCGGGCAAAATTTCTTCGATTTCGATGGCCGTCGGGTCGGTCAAAAACTCCATTTGGAAACCAGCGAGGTCTTGTTTTTTATCCAAAAAGATGGGGATGGTGGCGGTCTGTCCGGCAGTGAGTTTTTGATTTTCGAGGGTGAAAAATTGTGGGGAGCGGTCGTCAGAAACTTGAAAACTGTCGGTCACGGCGTTGCCGTTGATGTCGCCGATTTTCATGGCGACAAAATCAGCTTTTCCATCGTGAAGTTCAGAAACAAACGTTTTTTCTGGAAATTGGGTGGAAAAGGGGTTCAAAAGATTGGGAAACTGGAAATTTTTCAGCACAAAACGCCAGGAAGTATTGTTTGGAAATTCTGTATAAATTCCTAAAATCAATTTTCTCAATTCAACAATGTCGTTTGTTGTAATTGAACCCGATCTATTGACATCGGCTGCGATCGATTTGTAAGGCGATTTAATCGTGTCTTTTCCCAAAATATTCCGAAACATCAATAGCAAATCGTAGGTCGTTACGCCGTTCAGCGGGTTGTCATCTTTTATCGGGGTAACAGTTGCTGTTGCAGGAAAAGGTAAAAAGCCAATACCACCAAAACATCCACTCTGATTGGTTGGGTAGTTTATCAAATTTGTCGGTGGCAAGGCTGGGTTGGGTTGATTAACAATTTCAATGGTGGCATTTCCCAATCCATTCCCGCTTTCTGTTTCTAAACAAATAGTAAATCCGGGGTCTCCGCCACAACTAAACTGGTCATTTATTGAAAGATACGTTTCACAATAATTGGCATTTCCATCCTTGTCTTTTGCCCACAATTCAACAAATTGAGTCCCCAATTCAGAGCAAGTAAAAGTCACCCCCGGAATCGGATTTCCATTATTGTCATGTGGAAAACCCGCGCCCGTCCCACTTTTCCGGATCGAATAAACCAATTGGTCGGCAGGCGTGTAATTGTCCGCGCCGGACTGCAAAAAATCGCTTCCCCAAATCGTAATCATCCCCGTCGGCATGATGTTGGCCGATAAATTATTCAAACAATTCACCACCGGCGGATGGCAATCTCGAATTTCAAAAGCCTTTTCCCCAACCAAAACTGCCGCCGAAAACCAACGGATTTTGCACTTGCCGTACGGCAATTGGGGATTTGTAAAACTTTGATTGCCAGTGTTTTGAACTGATTTCCATTTGATTTGGGCAGTTCGGGTGTTGCCCAAAATTTCTTGTTCCAAAACAAAATGATACCGGTTTTGAGCAGCCACCGGGCGAAAATCAAACTGCCGCTGCGTCCCCGGTTTTCCGATGTTGTCGTAAAAAATGAAACCCGCCGGCGCAGTCGAATCGCCAGAAATCGAGGTTTCCAACGAGCCGTCGCCATCCAAATCCAGTAAAAGTTCGTAGGTCAAAATTTGCGGGACGTTGCCGCAGGTGCCGGTCAAAATAATTTTCAAATTGACTGGCGCGTCTGCCAAATTATGGCTTTCGATGTCGGCAGCCCACCAATCTGTGGAGTTCCAAAACTGCTGTTCGTTGTTGGTCTGGTCGCAATCGTCGGCCACCAAATTGGTGGTAAAACATTGGCCGTCAAGATGTTCTGCGAAAAAAAAGGAGGCGAGGAAAATTAAAAAAGCGGAAAGATTTTTCATGAGTTGAAAGATTATGAGTTTATAAAAAGTTGCGGAAAGGTAAACGAGGCAAACGTGGCGCGGGTTGGTTTTGGAGGGCGGAATTTATTCCGACCCCGTGCTGAAATGATCGGAATAAATTCCGACCTCCCAGTCTTGAACTTCATCCACATCCCACTCGCCGCCCGGAAAATCCACTGCCGCACAATCGTTTTCATTTTCAAAAATCAATTTTTTCGCCCCGCGCTCGCCTTCCAATTTCAAAAGTTGCGGGAAATATTTTTTCGAAAAAAGCACCGGCACGCCCAAAGTTTCGGCGTATTGGCTGGCCACGATGCCTTTTTTGGAAGCGTTTTTTTCTGAAATTATTTGAAAAAAAACATCCGCCGAAAGCATCGGTTGGTCGCAAACCGAAAGGATAACTGCCTCTAAATCAACGGTTTTGCGCAGCGCGGCGGCCAAACCAACTTGCACCGAACCGCCCATTCCTGCCTGCCATTTTTCATTTTTCAAAATTTCGATGGGCAAGTTTTCGAGCGTCGGGGAAATCAATTTTTCGTTCGCCCCGAGCACGACGAGCACATTTTCGGAAACCAAAAGTGCATTTTCGGCCAGCCGCCGGAGCAGGGTTTTTCCTTCAAAAATGAGGAGTTGTTTTGGCTGCCCGAGCCGGGATGATGAACCGGCAGCGAGGAGGAGGATGGCTGTTTTTTTCAAATTTTGGACTAAATTTGTGGCAGAAAATTAAAAATTTTACTTCATGCTACACACCGATGTTGTTCTCGATTTTTACCCAGAAAGCCAAACGCTCACCGATTATGAACAAGAACGAGGAAAACCAATGCCAACAAAAACACACGGAAAAATTCAATCGAACTTGAATTTTTATTTAAAAATGAACTTCGGAAAGCGATTTGACGTGCTTTCCGAGGTGACTTATGATGTCCCGGGAAAACCTTTGACCCCAGACATCAGTCTCGATGAGCCGGAACCGATGGATTTGTTGGACGACACGCCCCGCGAACCCACCGCACCGATTACTGCAATTGAAATTATTTCGCCCAGCCAAACCATCCACCAATTGTTCAGAAAGGCACGGCAATTCCTTGATTTTGGTTGCAAATCGGTTTGGATTATCCAACCGCCGACCCGCTCGATTTATGTGTTTTATCCAAACCGCGAGTTTATCACTTTCATCAACCACGAAATTTTGAAAGATGAAATCACGGGAGTCGAAGTGCCTTTGGATGAAATTTTTGCTTAAATTTTAAGTAAAATTTGCACCATTTTCAAAAAAATCGGCTGTCCCAGACCCGGGGCAGCCGATTTTTTTTACAATTCAAACGGCATCCGCCGGTGCCTTTTCCCGCTCGCTGCAAAAATCGCGTTGGCCAAGGCCGGGGCGACGGGCGGCAAACCGGGCTCGCCCACGCCTTTTATTTTTTCGCCACCGTCGGCCAAAATGTGCACCTCGATTTCCGGCATTTCATTGAAACGCAGCACCGGGTTGTCGTGAAAATTGGATTGCGCGACGCGGCCATTTTCAAAAGTTATCCCGTTTTTCGTCGCGGCGGTCAAAGCCATCGCTGCTGCGCCTTCGGTTTGGGCGCGGACGGTGTCGGGGTTGACGACCGTTCCGAGGTCAATCACCGTCCAGATTTTTTCAATTTTTATAGAATTATCGGCCTGCTTTTTCACCTCGACGACCGACCCGGCATGGCCTGCGAAAAATTCCCACTGCGCCACGCCCAAATTTCGGCCTGCCGATTTTGCAGCGTCCCAGCCCGAAACGGCTTTCAATTTTTCCAAAATCCGCCGCGCCGACGAGTCTTTTGTCAAATGTGCGAGGCGAAATTCCAGCGGGTCGCGCCCGGCGAGGTGCGCCAATTCGTCCAAAAAACACTCGTGGGCAAAAGCAATCGTCGTGCTCGTCACCGCCCGCCAGTAACCAAGCGGCACGGAAACCGGTGCCAAAATGAACTGGTTTTTCAGGTTTGGGATTTCGTAGGCCTGCTCGCCGGTGGCTTCCATCATCGTGCCGTCGGGTTTGGAGGTGTCATATTCGTCGGCAAAAGTTTGGTCAATCGAAGGCGCAATGATGTTGTGGGAAAAAGCCGAAATCAATTTTTTGTCGGACAAACCGCCCCGCATTTTTGAAAAAGTGAGCGGTCGGAACGGCCCCTGCTGCGTGTCGTCCTCGCGCGTCCAAATGACTTTTACCGGTTTCCCGGCCAATTTTGCGATGCTCGCCGCCTCGCAGGCCACGTCGGGAAAAAGCCGCCGACCAAAACCACCGCCGGAGAAAGCCACGTTCACTTTTACGTCTTCTTTTTTGATGGAAAATTGTTTGGCCACGTCTTCCATAATCCAATCGGGGGCTTGGTGCGAAAGCCAAAATTCAACTTTGTCGCCCGTCAAATTCCACTCGGCGATGCAGTTCATCGGCTCCATCGGCGAGTGGGAAACGAAGGGCGTTTCGTAAAATGCCTCCAAAATTTGGGCAGTTTCACCATAAATTTTGTCAAAATCGCCCGATTCGTGGTGGGTTAGGCCGGGTGTTTTTGACAAATCTCGCAGTGATTGTTCGTAATTTTTTGAGTTGAAATGCGCATTTTCCCCAAAATCCCACTCAATTTTCAATGCCTTCCGACCTTTCAACGCCGCCCAATAATTATCGGCAATCACGGCAACGACCGGCCAATGATTTCTTCCAAAAACGCGCTCGGCGACCACGATTTTTTGCACGCCTTTTACTTTTTTGGCAGCCGAGTCGTCCACGTTTTTCAGTTTTCCACCAAAAACCGGGCAGCGTTCGACCGATGCAAAAGCCATTCCCGGCACTTCTTTGTCAATCCCAAAAATGGGCGCGCCGGTCACTTTCCATTTCAAATCGGGGCGGGACAAGCCCGACTGTGGTTTGCCGATGATTTTAAAATCTTTGGCATCTTTCAAAACCGGTTTTTCGGGGACGGGAAAAGTGGCGGCCAGTTCTGCCAATTCGCCGTAGCCAAAACTTTTGCGGGTCGGGCGGTGGAAAATTTTCCCGTTTTCTGCAAAACACTCGTTTTCAGGGACTTGCCATTTTTGGGCAGCGGCTTTCGTCAACATTTCGCGGGCGGCTGCACCGATTTTTCGCATTTTAAAATAACTGCCGCGAATGGAATCCGAGCCGCCAGCACTTTGTCCGCCGCCATATTTTGCCTCGCCGCCGGACTGGATTATCGTGGCCATGTCCAAAGAAATTTCCAATTCTTCGGCAATCAGCGCGGGGATGGATTGAAAAGTGCCCTGCCCCATATCTGGTTTGATGTTGACGATGGTGATTTTTCCAGATTTTTCAATGGAAATAAATGGGGTGACATCAAAAATATCGGCGGCCGAGCCATTTTTTGAAAGATTGAAAATGCCGGGCGCGGCGGAGTTTTTTGAAATTCCGAGGACGAATGCTGCGCCGGTCAGCCCTGAAAATTGGATGAATTTGCGGCGAGAGATATTGGACATGATTCTTTGATTTTTAAATGGAGGTCGGAATTTATTCCGACCCTGATAAAGTGGTCGGAATAAATTCCGACCCTGATAAAGTGGTCGGAATAAATTCCGACCTCCAATTTACCGCACCATTTCGGCGGCACGATGAATGGCTTTTTTGATGCGCGGATACGTTCCGCAGCGGCAAATATGGCCGGACATGGCGGTCTCGATTTCGTCGTCGGTCGGGTTTGGTGAGCGTTTCAACAAAGCAACCGCGGCCATTATTTGACCAGATTGGCAGTAGCCGCACTGCGGGACATTTTCTTCGAGCCATGCTTTTTGAACGGCGTGGCTGCCATCGGGGCGAGATGCCTTCGATGGTCGTGATGTGTTGCGAGTTTTTGACCGAAGAAATCGGCGTGGTGCACGACCGAATCGGTTGGCCATCAAGATGGATGGTGCACGCCCCGCAAAGTGCCATGCCGCAGCCGAATTTCGTGCCTTTTAAGTTGAGATAATCGCGCAGCACCCACAAAATCGGGGTGTCGGGCTCGGCCTGGACTTTGAGTTTTTGGCCGTTGACGGTGAGTTTGTATGATTTCATTGCTGTGATTTTTTTTCGGTGTGAAAGTAGTTGCGCATTTTAAATTTTAAAAATTGATTGGTTGGGCAAGTTTGCCAACTCCGTCATTCAAAATAATTATTTCATCGAAAAATTTTAGTTTAAATCATAAACTACTTTATATTTGTGCTTAGTTTATGAAACGAATCCCTCGTTCCAAAACGTAAGTCATTGTAAATCAAAAATTTAAATTTAAAAATGGAAAATGTTTCATCTTCGTTCGACCCCACCGAAAGCCTCCAAACCATTCGCGAGACGATTGAACTGGCGAAAAAAAATGTCCAAGAAAATGGGTTTCACTTTTTGTTGTGGGGCGTTTTGGTCATTTTGGCCTCGCTCGGCGAGTGGTATTTGCGCAACATTTTGGGAAACCCAAAACCAGAAATCACTTGGATGATCATGGTTTTGATCGGTGTTCCGGCTGCCGTGATTTATGAATTTCGGAAAAAACGTGGAGAAAAAAGCACTTCGGTTTTGTCCAAATGGTATGGAAAAATTTGGATGGCTTTTGGGATTTCAATGTTTCTCAGCCTGTTTTATTTAATAAAAATGGGGGTGTCGCCAGTTCCGGTGGTGCTGGTTTTGGCCGGGTTCGCGACGTTTGTTTCGGGGACGATTTTACGTTTTAAGCCGTTGGTTTCCGGGGCGATAGCGTTGTGGTTGGGCGCGTTAATTTGTTGCTACATGCCAGTCGAACACCATACTTTGGTGGAAGCGGTTGCGATTGGTTTCGGTTATTTGATTCCCGGTTTTTTACTTCAAAAAAATGCTTCAAAGTCATGACTAAAAATTTAGATGCGGTGCTTTTGTCGCAACTTCGACTGGCCGTGATGTCGTGGCTGGTGGTGACGCGGACTGCCGAATTTTCGGAAATCAAAGAAAAAACGGGCGCTACTGCCGGGAATTTGAGTGTTCAAATCACGAAATTGCAAGAGGCCGGGTACATCACGGTTGAAAAAACTTTTAAAAATAATTATCCGCTCACGTCTTGCACGATTACGGATGTTGGGTTGCAGGCGTTTGAACGTTTTTATGATGATTTGAAAACGTATTTTCCGAAAAATTAGAAACCAGCCAGTTGCTCTTTGTTTTTAAAATTTTTCAGCATCAAATAAAAACCGCCTTGTTTTACAACAAGGCGGTTTTATTTTTTGAAATATCTCAAATTGGTAAAATCTTAAAGATCCTAAATTTTACCTCAATTTCGGACAATCGTAACTGGCAGGCAAATTTTGGGCGGACAAACAACAGGGGTGATTTTGAAACCAAAATCCACCGTCAAATTCACGTTGTCGTCGTCCAAAGTTCCGGGATAAATTCCTGATCCGGCTTCGGCAGTCGGTTCAGAATTTGGCTGCAAATCGATGTCGCCGGAGCGGATACCGCCGTTGACTGCCAAGTTTTGGCCGTTTTCATCTGCATTGTCGTCCGTTGCATCATCTGCACCTTCCACGTTTGCAGAAATTTTATTTTCCAAAGGCATAGCAACCCCAAAATTGTCATCTGGCAAATACACGAAATAAATGCCCGGATCGAGTTGGTCGAAGATGTAGAAACCGCCGCCAGCAGTTGTTGTTGTTGCCAATGCTGGGTCAATTCCAGGGTTTGCGCCGGTTGCGTACAATTCGACAATTACACCGTCGAGTGCCATGTCCGTGCCTGCGTCGAAGTTTCCATCGTCGTCGGTGTCCATGAAAACGAGGTTTCCGATGGCCACTTTTTCAACGATTGGTTCATTTATCGTGGTCGAACAGCTCACCGTGCAGCCGTTGTCGTCGGTGACGGTCACGGTGTACGTTCCTGCGGAAAGTCCCGAGATGGAGGCATCCGTGTTGCCATTTGACCATTGATAAGTCAATGTCGGCGTGCCGCCGGTCGCAGAAACTGTGGCCGTGCCGTCGCTGCCGCCGGGTGTGGAAACGTCTGTGGATGAACAAGTTGCGGCCAAAATTTCAGGTTCGGTCACGTCATAATTTCCAGTTGCCATGCAGCCCGCCCCGTCGGTCGCGGTGACTGCGTAATTTCCTGCGGGGAGATTTGAAATGGTCGCGGTGGTTTCGGTATTTGACCAAACGTAGGTCACTGCGCCCGTTTCGCCGGTCGGCGTGGCAGTCGCGGTGCCGTTATTTGATTCGTTGCAGGTTTCGTTGGTCCCGGTGACGGCGAGGGTCAAGGTGCAGCCCGGCTCGTTCACTGTGCTCGAACAAGTCGTCGTGCAGCCGTTCGCATCGGTCACCGTAACTGTGTAAATTCCTGCGGAAAGTCCTGAAATTGAGGCAGTTGTCTCGGCATTTGACCACAAATAGGTCAGCGACGGTGTGCCGCCGG
>JANNMS010000178.1:0-2299 GCA_031398055.1 Saprospirales bacterium
GATTTTCAATGAAATAAGTGGCGAGTTTGAATTTTTCAAATCCCGATTTTCAGTTGAAACCCAACTCACCGCAACTTTTCCATCCGCCGCCGAAGCATAGTTTTCGCGGCCAAAATCGGTAGCCGCACCGGGCAAAATTTCCTCGATTTCGATGGCCGTCGGGTCGGTCAAAAACTCCATTTGAAAACCTGCAAGGATACTTTTTTCATCCGAAAAAATGGGGATGGTCGCGGTTTGTCCGGTGGCGAGTTTTTGATTTTCGAGGGTGAAAAATTGTGGGGAGCGGTCGTCGATTTTCAAAAAACCGGGACTTGCGTTCCCGTTGACATCGCCGACTTTCAAGCCGATAAATTCAACGGTAACAGTCGATGGCAGGGCGTTGATTTGAAAAGTCTCTGGAAAACTGGGTTGAAAAGGATTGATGGGATTTTGAAACTGGAAATTTTGGGGAACAAAACGCCAAGAAGTATTTCCCAGCACTGTATCTAAAATACCGAGGATCAGTTTTCTTAATTGAACAATATCGTTTGTAGTAATTGAGCCCGATTTATTGACATCAGCGGCTATCATTTTATAAGGACTGTCTATCGTATCCACACCCAAAATATGGCGTGAAATCAACAACAAATCATACGTTGTTATCCCATTTAGCCAACCGCCAGACAATACATTTATTTCTTTTTCCAAAGAAACGATAAGGTCAGAAGCGAAAAAACCATAGCCAACGCCACATCCGTTTCCATTGCCAGTTGCAAAGACTTCACCACTTGGCAAGCCAGGGTGTGTCCATTTGAAATTATAAATCATATCGGAAATGGGTTCACCGATTTCTGTTTTTGAACAAGCCGTAACTGGTGCGCCGGAAGGAGGATCGCACGATCCCCATGGATCATTTAACCAAATAGATGTGCTGCAAATGGACACTCGGTTTTCTTTGTCCCTAACCCACAATTCCATTTCTGGTGGTGTCCCAAAAACCAAATGATCATACAAATTAAAAGTAGAACCAACCAACGCATTCCCTTGCCCATCCAACGGAAAATTATTGCCGGAACCCTTTCTCCGACTTGATAAGTCTAATTCACTACGGGGCGTAACGTTATCGTAAAGTGCATCAATGATATCGTCGTTCCAAATAGTTATCCCACAAGAAAAAACAAAAATTTGCGCTTCCAAAAATGGCTTGCAGGTCAAGGTTGGCGGCAAACAATCTTTTACCCTGAAACTATCCTCAAAAACCACCTCATTCCCTGAATACCAACGGATTAGGTGCTTGCCCAAAGGCAGTTTTGGCTGCACCGATTGCCCGCCGCCCGCCGGTTTCCAGATAATTTGTCCAGTCCGGATATTTCCCGCAACTGTTTGTTCCAACGAAAAAACATACAATTCTTGATTGCCGACTTGCCGAAAATCAAACCGCCGCAACAAACCTCCCGCGTGTCCGGGATTGTTGCTGTTTTCTATAAAAATAAAGCCCGGTTTTGTGTTGGTTGTATCCGTGATAGCGGTTTCAGGTGTGCCATCATTGTTCAAATCTAACAATAAAACAAAGTGCAGTTCTGCTGGCAAATTGCCACAAGTGTCTGTTATTTCAATAGACAATTTTATAGAATCTTCCGCCAAATCGTGTATTTTATTGACAGTATCGAACCAATAACTGTTGTTCCAAAACAAGGAATCGTTATTGGCTATAACACAATTATCAACAATTGTTTTTGTTGTTAAACATTGTGCGTTCAATAAATTGCAATAGAAATTTACTATTGCAAATAGGACAATTACTTTTTTCACGATGATTGTTTTTTAAGGTTAATTTTTGAAAAATACTTGTCCAAAAACTTTCCCGCCGACATTCATTTTCAAATAAAAACTGCCTGTCGGCAAATGGGAAACGTCCAGTTTTTCGGGTTGATTTTGAGATTCGCCGCGCGAAATTTCACGGCCTGTCAAATCAAAAATTTGCCAAGAAATCGCGCCCGTTTTTTCATTTGAAATTTCCAAAAATAACTGGTCGGCGGCAGGGTTTGGGTAAATTTTGAACGCCTCGCCCACCCTATTTTTTTCCAAAAACCGAAGGTCAATTTTTCGGATTTCGTCTCGTCCAAAATAGGCTTCCGGGCGCAGCCGCGAGTCGTCAATTTTAAAAACATTGGACAGTGAAACATCACGCAAGGCTTTGATTTTCAATGAAATAAGTGGCGAGTTTGAATTTTTCAAATCCCGATTTTCAGTTGAAACCCAACTCACCGCAACTTTTCCATCCGCCGCCGAAGCATAGTTTTCGCGGCCAAAATCGGTA
>JANNMS010000180.1:0-19460 GCA_031398055.1 Saprospirales bacterium
GAAATTTATTTCGACCCTGCCGTGGTCGAAATAAATTTCGACCTCCAATTTTACCGCTGCACCGCAAACCGTCCCACCATCATTTCACCAATTTTGGCAAAATACAAACCCGGCGGCCACCTCGAAACATCAAATGTCAACTGGTTTTCTCCCGCCTCGCGGCGCAGAATTAGGATGTTTCTGCCGAGCGCATCGAAAATTTGAATGTCCCCTGATTCTCCATTTTCCGAAAAAGCAAGCGTCACCAAACGGTCGGCTGGATTTGGGAAAATGGTAAATTCGTCGTTCGACTTCGCTCCCGAACCGACTGATTTCGAGGCAGTCGGCGGCGGACTTGCCGGAGTCGCCGAACCGATAATGACCACGTAATCTTCCACTTCGCCTTGCGTGAAATTGCCGCAATTCGCAGGGTACGCACCCCGTTTCATGCTGACCCGCATCCGGGTCACGCCGCTCGGTCGGGTGTTCGGGATGGTGTAATTTTTGGTCAAATTGCCCGTCCCGGCGATGGAAAAAAGCAGTTCCCCTGCGTCCGCAAAATCACCGTCTTTGTTGTAATCTACCCAAATTCGCCAACGTTCGGCCAACGCCGCCGCCGCAAAACCGGGCGATAAATTGTAAGTCAACAAAGTGCCTTTTGGCAAAACGAGCGGCGAAACGTCCAGAAAATTGCCGTAGCCGCCATCATTTCCAGAGACATTTGAAATGCCCGCTGCCGCAAAAGATTGAATCCATTCCGACGCCGTGCCACCCGACGAAGTGCAGAAATTTGGGTTGCAAGCGTAATTTTCCAAAACCGAAAAAGTAGCATCGGCGGCGCAGGTGGAAACCGTGTTTTCCACCACGACTTTATAATTTCCAGCGGTCGCGGCCACGAAATTTGGGGCGGTCGCGCCGGGCTGGATGACGTCGTTTTTGTACCACTGAAAAACCAAATTGCTGCCAGTCGGCGTGCTCAAATTGACATTTCCAGACGAGCAAATCGGCAAACCGTTCGCGGGATCGGCGGCGATGCTGGCCGTGATTCCGGGTTGAATTTCAAAATTTTGGGTCGAGGTGGCGAGGCAAGTTTGACCCAGTCGGACTGAGATTTTCCCCTCGCCTGAGGCGAGGCCCCATTTTACCGTCACGGCGGCCGTGCCTTGCCCGGAAAGAATCGTTCCGCCCGAAATTTCCCAAAAAATCAGCAATCCCGGAGGCGGCGGCGCGTCGAAACTGTAAATTTCAGTGGCATTCGTGCAAGGATTTTCTTCTCCCGAAAAAAGAGGCAGCGGCACGCCCGTGTCATTTTCCAAAACATGGACATTGTCCAAAAACAAGCGATTGCCAAAACCATTGATATTTTCAAAAACCAACTCGACCGTTTTTCCGGCGTAGGCCGAAAGATTGATGCACTCGTTTCGCCACTGGTCGCAATTTAAAGGTTGAAAAAGCGCAGTTTGGTCGGGCGCGGTGGCGAGCGCGCTGCCCGATTTGTCGTAAACCACTTCCGTCGAGCCGTCGCAACCGACGACGATGACCCGCAGTCGGTCAAATTTTGTAGCATTATATCTGGCGTAGGCCACATCGAAACTCAATTTCACGTCGTCCATGTCTTGCAAATGGACAAAACGGCGCAGTTTGTCCACTTTTCCGATGGCTCCTGATTTGCGATTATTGACCATCGCGGATTTTACATAACACGGCACGGCGGTTTTTTCAGCCCAAAAAACAGCGTCGTTGTCGGGGTTTTGGTTGAGCCAACCGACGAGGCCAGCGACAAATTCTTCGCTCAACGGCTCGGCGAGGTGCCGCGTCGGGTCGGTCGGAAATGCATCGTTGATGTCGGTAAAACCGTCGGCGTCGCGGTCAAAAACTTTTATCCGGTTCAAAAGTGAGGTCAAAGCCTGCGGCGGATTTTGTGGCGAAGTCAAATTGGCCTGGTTCAAAGTGCTTTCGCCGTGGCACGACGAGCAAACCCGAATTTCGCCCGGCACCGCGCTCAACCAAAGCCGCTCGCGGACGATACCTTTATTATTTACATCGGTCAATTGCCAAGCCACCGCGCGGTTCGCCGGGACGAGTGCCGCGACCGAGCCGTCGGGGAAAATATTCGCGCTGCCCTGCGCCCCGGTCGTCGGTTGGTTGTAAATCATCGGCAGCGAATCGTGCAAAAAACGGGATAAAACGCGCCGCCCGGGCTGCGGATTTGCAATTCCGCCTTTTCCACGAATTTGGTCGCCCTGGATATACTGCAAATATTTTACTTCATAAATTGGCGTCGGGCTGTCCGGGTCGACGGTTTGGTGCGCGCTGCCGAAAACTTTCAAATTAAAAGGTTGCTGGTGGTCGGCGTCGTCGCGGCTGGTGACGTCGCGGGTGACGAGCATCGAGAGGTTGTTTCGGCGTAAAAATTTTCGAAAATCTGCTAAATTCACATTCGCCGAGTCGAAAAGAGCCTGTTCGATGGCGGGCAAAGTTTCTTCGTTCAAAGTCGTCGTGTCGGGAATTGCGCGCGCGCGGACTTCGACGGGGTACGTTTCCCAAAGTTTCCCGGAGTACGTCGCGAGCAAATCGGGCGTCCACCACGTGACGGTTTTCGAGATGCCCGCGCCGGTCAAATTGTTGATGGTGTCGGCTTTGAAATAATTTCCGGCAGGCACGAGCAGCCGCAAACGGTAATCATATCGGCTGAGCGGATTCGACGACGAGCCGATATTTTCATCATAATCGGTTTCGGAAGTGTGCATCACGACGACTTGCCCGTTGGAAATGGGCAGCGGGTCGCGGTACAAACCCGTGTGGTTTGGCGACGGCGTGCCGTCCGGCGAGCGCGTGTCGGGGTGGGTGATGTAGGTAAATTCCACGTCTTCGGGGTGCGTTCCGGGGGGAGCATTGACCGAAACAATCATCCCGGAAGCGTGCGAACCGAACTCGCCAGCCTCCGTTCCAAAATACAAACCGGGCGTGCCGGGCGATTCTTGGATGTGAAACATGGCGCGAATCGGGCTGTCGTCGGGTGCCAGATAACTGCCGTAATAGTCGAGATTGTCGTCGTTGGTAAAATTTCTATCAATATAGGTGTCCATTTCGTGCCTGCCGAGGTGGTTCAGGATTTCGAGGTCGGTACCGTTTTCGTTCATCATCCAGGGATTAAACATGTTGATGGTCTGGCCATTTGTGTTTGCCCAGGCCGGCAAACTGAGCAGGTCGGTGCGGCTGGAACGTGGCTCGGGAAACACCTCGATATCGGGTAAAATGTTCGTTTTTGGGGCGTTTGCGGCCTCCGTTTGGTAGTTAAAAGTGCCGTAACCCGCGTTGTCCATGATATCCGCGTCAGCTTGCTGGTCACGTTGCAGGTGATCCCAGCGGGTAAAAATGACCCGTCCCCAGTGGTCAATAATCGGCGTAAAATCCCCGGAAGGCGAGTGGGTCAACATTTCCAAAGCCTCGTTCGGGTCGCAGGCCGTCGGGTCAATTTTCCAAAGCCCGGTGACGATGTCCGAAGATTCGTATTCATCGTGCTGCGGGTACAAATGTGCCCAGCCGCCGCGCGGTCTGTCCGATGAAAAGATGATTCGTTCATCCGTTCCGTAAATCGGTTGGATGTTGTTGTAACCCGTCGGTTGGTTTGGGACGAGGGTGATGACGGGCGTTTCGTTCAGGCCGAGGCCGGTGATTTCGTACAATTTCCATTTGAATTCCAACCATTGATATTGCTGCGTCGGCGCACCGACGGCCATGCTAAACAAGGCTTTTGTGCCGCTCCAATGCACATGCGGGTCGCGGACAGCGATGGAATTTGCGCCCTGCTGCCCGGTTTGGCCGAAACCAGCCGTGGCGGTGAGGTTTTTCAAGGTGCCATCGGTGTACCGAATGTACAAATCGCCGCCGCGCGGGGCAGCGGACATGCTCGCGTGCTGGTTTCCGAAAGTTTCCATCGAGGATGCAAAACCTTGCGGGTTCGGGATTTGGGTGCAAAAAAGGATGGGGTAGGGCAAAACTTGGGCGGTCAAAAGCAGCGACCAAAAGCCCAGCAGCCCGGTGAAAAAGAGGCGTGTTTTTATCATTTGGAAAAAAAATAGTGGGTTGAGAAAAAAAGATTGTGGCGTAAACTTACCTGCACCGACTCATTCCGCATGTCATTTTTTTACAATCGGTCAATTTGGGTTTTTGAACGGTTGAAATTTGGGAAAGGTGAAACGGAGCAGGGATTTGAAACACGCCATCGAACTGCACATTTTCCTCGACGGCTCGGTTTTGAAAGTTTTTATCAACGACGAAAAAACCCTTTCGACGCGCATTTTTCCTGAAAAACCGGGGAGCACCGGCCTCGATTTGTTTGCCGAAGGCGGCGCGGACACGTTCCAAAAATTGGATGTTTGGAATCATAATTGGGCCAAAATTTTTAAAATTACAATCAAATTGTTTTTATAAAAACAAACTGAAACTTTTGGTGCTGCGCCGAGCGAAGCGCTGAAAAAGACCTGATTTTTGCACCTGCTTTTTACAAAAACAACCAATGCACAAACATTTGAAAACGCACTTTTCCGCACTGTTTTTTTGTTGCGCCCTTGCCACGATATCGCCCGCGCAAAGCATTTCGCCGGACACGCTCGATGCCCGAATCCGCGAGGCAACCAAATATCTAAAAGAAGGCGAACACGACAAGGGCGTGCAACTGCTGCTGCAACATTTGGCGACGGCGAGGCGCGAAAACCTGCCAAAATCGGCGGGGCAGGTTTATTACTACCTCGCTTTTGCGTCCGACCGTTTGCAGGACGTGCCCGGCACGATGCGCTACCTCCAACTTTCGCGGCAGGAATACGAAAAAGCGGGCAACGCGCCCGTCGGGGTCGGCAACGCATGGCTTTTCACGGCGGTGGCCCATGCCCGGATGAAACAGTTCGATTCGGCGATGATTTGCGCCGAAAAAAGCATCGGTTTTTTCAAAATCGCCGACCGCCCCGACCGCCTCGCGCAGGCCAACGTGAAAATCGGCAACATCATCGAAATGCAGGGGAAGTTCGCCCAGGCCACACCGTACTATCAGGAATATTTTGATTTTGCGAAGCAACAAAACGACTCCGCCACGCTCGGTTTTGCCCATACTTACTTGGCTTTCAACCTTTATTCGCTCAAAAAATACCACCTCGCCGAGCAGCACGCCGAGCAAATTTTGAAACTCCTGCCCGCCGAAAAAACGCCTTTCGACCACGGCGTGGGGCTTCAATATTTGTCGGGCATCCGCGAGGGGCTCGGCGATTTCCGGGGCGCGCTCGAATTTGAAAGAAAATACAGCCAACTCCGCGACTCGACCATGACCCGCGAACGCAGCCAACAGGTCGCGGAAATGGAGGCGCGTTTCCAGAACAACCAAAAACAGGCGGAAATCCAACTGTTGGAAAAGGACAAATCGCGGCAGCGGACAGTCATTTGGTCGGTTTTGGCCTTGCTCAGCGTCGTGCTTGCGGCGACGTTTTTTATTTTTCGGGCCAATCAAAAAAAGACCGCAGCCAACCGCGCACTCGCCGCAGCAAACGAGATTTTGGCCGCCCAGAAAACCGAAATCGAGGCAAAAAACCAGCAAAACGAACTGCTTTTGAAAGAAATCCACCACCGGGTGAAAAATAATTTGCAGGTCGTGAGCAGTTTGCTCGATTTGCAGGCGCAGCACGTCCGCGACGAAAGCACGCTCGATGCCCTGCGCGAGGGGCAAAACCGGGTGGAAAGCATGGGCCTCATCCACCAAAAACTCTACCTCGGCGACAACCTGACGAGCATCGAAATGGGAGAATACCTGAAAAACCTGACCGATTTTTTGCTCGCATCCTTCGGAAAAACGCCCGCGCAAATCAAAACCAAACTCGAAATCGCCGAACTCCGGCTCGACGTGGACACCGCCATTCCGCTCGGTCTGATTTGCAACGAATTGATAACCAACGCTTTGAAATATGCCTTCCCCGAAAACCGCCCCGGCGAACTGCACATTGGCCTCGCCGAAACTTCCGAAAATAACCTGCTTTTGAGCATCGCCGACACCGGCGGCGGTGCGGCGGAAAATTTGCCGAAAGGCACCGGTTTTGGCAACCAATTGGTGCGTTTGCTCAGCAAAAAACTGGACGGCACGGTCGAAACAAACACCTCGCCCGAAGGCACGGAAGTGCTGGTGCATTTTAAAAAATACAAAAAAGTCTGACACATGAACATCCTGCTCGTCGAAGACGACCCCATCATCTCCGCCGGACTGGCGATGAACCTCGAAAAAATGGGCTACCAGGTGCCCGAAATTTTCGCGCGGGGCGAGGACGTGCCGGCCTTCGTGCGCCGCTCGCCGCCCGACCTGATTTTGCTCGACATCCAACTCGAGGGCGACTGGGACGGCATCCGCCTGGCGCAGGAACTCGAGGCCGAACCGCACGCGCCGCCCATCATTTTCCTGACCGCCAACGCCGATGCCGCGCATTTTGAACGGGCGAAAAAGACGCACGCGGTGGCGTTTTTGTCAAAACCCTACAACATCCACACCCTGCAATTTGCCATCGAGCAAGCCCTGCAAAAGGCTGCCGTGCCGTTGCCCGCGCCCGAAACTGAGTTGGAAAAAACTGCCGATTCCGCTCCGCCGGACTTCATTTTGCTGAAAGACCGCGTGTTTTTGAAGGTCAAGGACCGCCTCGTGAAAATCATGCTGGAAGACATTTGGTACCTCGAAGCCGAGAGCAATTACAGCCGCGTCTGGACTTCGCACAAGGAATATTTGCTTTCCGCGACGTTGAAAAAATTGGAAAACGGGCTTCCGCCGTCGCTTTTTGTGCGGGTGCACCGCTCGTTTTTGGTCAATATTTCCAAAATTGATGAAATCAGCGAGGGCTTTGTTTATCTCGGTATCAAACAGGTGCCGCTGGCGCGGGGGTTTCGGGACGATTTGGTGAAGCGGTTGCAGATGCTGTGAAACTGGAAATTTTTCCCCGCTCAAAAAATCCGCAACCCGCTCAAAAAACGCCTTCGTCCGCACAAAAACAGACCCGTAAAAAGTCATTTTGAGGAAAGATTTGAGAAGTTTTCACACTAAAATTTCTCAAAAATGAATGAATTTAATTGCTCCTCCTTTTTTCATGGAAAACCGTTTTTCAGGTTTTCATCCCCCCAAAACTCCCCGCGCAATGCTTTTTTCGCGCTTTTCATGCTCCTGAATTTGTGCCTGCGGGCGCAAACGCCCACCCAAATCATCCTCTACGCCGACCCGAATTTCGGCGGCCAATCGCTCACGCTCGGCATCGGGTATTACCCCGATTTGTCGGCGACGGGTTTTCCGAACAGCACGCTTTCCAGTTACAAAATCGGTATGGACGTTTTTGCCTACCCGCACAGTTGCCTCGATTTGGGCGACACGCCGGGCGGTGTGCCGAGGGCTTTCACGGGGTTCCTTTCCGACGTTTCGACGCAGGATGCCGACCTGAGCGACAACAACTGGAACGGCATTGTTTTCGCTCCGATGAACGGTTGCAGCGGCACACCGGTGGTGGACAACGACACGAAATCGCTGCTGGTGCTCGGCAAAAACTGTGTGCCGGGGACGAACGAAGTGGCCATTTTCGACGGCACGGGCTACAATCGCGGCTGCAAATTGGTCGGCATCGGCGATTACGAAAAAATGCAGGAAGCAGGGCTGCCCGACGATTGGGCGAGTGCGCTGAAACTGGGGCCGGGCATCCTTGTCGAGGTTTTTGCAAACGCCAATTTTACCGGAACATCTGCCGTGTTTTCGAACAGCGCAAACATCAACTCGCTCGCCGGGAGCATCGGCAACAACGCCATGTCGAGTTTTAAGGTGTCGCTTGATTTCGCCGACAACGACAACGACGGCATCATCAACGCTGTGGACAACTGCCCGCTTGTCGCCAACCCCGGCCAGCAAAACAACGACGGCGACGCACTCGGCGATGCCTGCGACAACGACGACGACAACGACGGCGACCTCGACGGCTCGGACAACTGCCCGTTTGTCCACAACAGCCAGCAGGAAAACGCCGACGGCGATGCCTTGGGCGATGCCTGCGACCCGGACAACGACAACGACGGCGTGGCCAATAATCTGGACAACTGCCAGTTCGTCGCAAACCCCGACCAAGACAACGCCGACGGCGATGCCCTGGGCAATGCCTGCGACCCCGACGACGACAACGACGGCTGCCCCGACGAACACGACGGCAACCCATTGACAGCGTCCGCCAACCCTCCCGTGGCGCATTGCCCGGCGAACCTCACGGTCAGCACAGACCCCGGACAGTGCTCGGCGGTCGTGTACTACAACGTGACCGCCACCGACGACTGCATTGTTTATTCCCTGCCCGGGTACATCCACCTCGGTACGATGGGCAACAACACCTATTTTATTTCGAACAGTACCAGTTCTTGGACGGATGCCTTCATGGCCTCGCGGGCGGGCGGCTGGCACCTCGCCGATATCCATTCGGCGGCGGAAAATGACCTGCTCAACACCAATTTGGGCGACAGTCAACCCTGGATTGGGCTGACCGACCGGGCGCAGGAAGGCGATTTCCGCTGGGTCACGGGCGAGCCGGTCACCTACACCAACTGGCGGCCCGGCGAACCGAATCAAGTTGGCGAGGAGGATTTCGTGGCTTTTTGGGACAACACGGGCATCTGGAACGATTTTGACGATGCTGCGGACGGCTTGAAAAAGCACTACGCAGAAGTGGAAGGCGCATTGGTTTTCTTGCAATCCGGCTTGTATTCCGGCGATGAATTTCCAATTGGAACAACGCCCGTGAGTTTTCAGGCTGTCGGCGGCAACGGGCTGACCGATGATTGTGCTTTCACGGTGACTGTTTTACCGAATCCGCCGGTGGCGGTTTGCCAAAATTTGACCGTCAATCTTGCAGCCAATGGTCAAATAAACATCACCCCAGCACAGGTGGACAACGGCTCAGCGGCAACTTGTTCAACGGCATTCACTTTGTCGCTCAGCAAAACATCCTTCAACTGCTCCGACCTCGGTGCGAACACCGTGACCTTGACCGCCACCGATGTGAACGGAAACACCGCAACCTGCTCGGCCACCGTCACCATTTTGGACAACACCGCCCCGACGGCCATTTGTCAAAATTTGACTTTGAATTTGGATGAAAATGGCGCGGCAACGACCTCGGCAAGCCAAATCAACAACGGCTCGACCGACAATTGCGGAATTGCAGGACTGGAAATTTCAAACGAAAATTTTGACTGCACCGACCTCGGCGCGAACCCCGTGATTTTGGCCGCGACCGATGCGAGTGGAAATTCCTCGACCTGCTCGGCCACCGTCACCGTTTTGGACAACGCCGCCCCGACGGCAATTTGTCAAAATTTGACTTTGAATTTGGATGAAAACGGCGCGGCAACGGCCTCGGCAAGCCAAATCAACAACGGCTCGACCGACAATTGCGGAATTTCCGGGCTGGAAATTTCAAAGGAAAATTTTGACTGCACTGACCTCGGCGCGAACCCCGTGATTTTGACCGCGACCGATGCGAGTGGAAATTCCTCGACCTGCCCGGCCACCGTCACCGTTTTGGACAACACCCCGCCGACGGCGATTTGTCAAAATATTTCCATCGAACCGAATGCGAGCGGCAACTATTTCGTGGATGAAAATCTGGTCAACAACAGCAGCACGGACAACTGCTCCGAAATTTCGTGGAGCGTTTCCCCGGCGACAATTCCCTGTTTTCACGATGCCACCGAGCAAACCGTCACGCTGACCGTCAGCGACCTTTCCGGCAATTCCTCGACCTGCAACGCCACCGTCACCTTGCTCGGCGATGCCGATTGCGATGGCGTGGGCGATGCCTGCGACGGCTGCCCCGGCGGCAACGACCAGATTGACAACAACAACGACGGCCAGCCGGATTGCCACGTTTTCCCCGGTTTGGGCAACCTTCCGGCAGCATGGCGTTGCGGCAACAACAACCAAAAAGTGTTCATTTGTCATGGCGGCAACACGCTTTGCATCAGCGCAAACGCAGTCGCCGCGCACCTTGCGCACGGCGATTACATCGGCCCGTGCGACAACGCGGCCTGCCCGGGCGGCGGCAACAACCTCGCCGCGCCGACCGCCGCACTGATTTTTTCCGCTGAAAAACACGGTGCGGAAACGGCCCTGCGCTGGATTGTAAAAACCGGAGCAGCGGGCGATTATTTTGTCGTCGAACGCTCCGAAAAACGTGGCCCGGACGGCAATCCGCTCGACGATGCGACAGCAAACTGGCAACCGATTTTGAAAACCGATGCAATTGGAAACGCGGATGAAATCCTGTATTTCAACGAGTTGGACCCCAACCCGCTCCCCGGCGAGAATTTTTACCGCCTGAAATTGGTGATGAAAAACGGCGGCGGCGAACGTTTTTCCGAGGTGCAAAAAGTGGCGTTCCCGACGGGCGATTTCTCGGTTTATCCGAACCCGACGAGCGGTGGCGAAATTTTTATTTCGATGAAAAATTTTACCGGAAAAACAGCCGCCATCAAATTGGTCAACGCTTTCGGGCAAGTTTTGAAAACGCGCCATTTTGAAAAATTGGAGGATGCGCCGCTGGTTTGGCAACTCGAAAAATTGCCTTCCGGGACGTATTTTTTCAAGATAAAAATCGCCGACGAGCGGGAAATGGTGCGGCGGTTCGTGGTGCAGCGTCCATGATTTTTTTGAAAAACGAATGATCGCAAAACGTCGTCGAGGTTTTAAACCTCGACGACGTTTGCCGTTTTACCCTGTTTTTTACAAAAAACCTGCCTTTTGAGACGATAGTCCGCCTGCCCCGGCGGCACTTGCCCTGACTTTTGGAGCATCAAAAACGTGATGCTGTCGTGTCGTTGTGCGAAACAAACCGCTCGGAAACCAAAACCCGCATTTCGGAAACCAAAACCTGTCGTTCGGAAAGCCGCCACCGAAAACAGCCGGGCAGCCGCCCTTTTTTGTAGTGAAATTTCCAAATTTTTTCACTCTAAAATTTTTTCCATTATGAAAAAGGCACTTCACACTTTCCAATTCGGGGCAAAAAATTCCCTCTTTTTCCTGTTTTTCATGTTCATCGCGGGCGGCATTTTTGCCCAAAACGCTACGCTTTCCGTGCAAGGCGTTTTGACCAAATCCGACGGCACGGCGGTGGACGACGCCAATTACCCCATCACTTTCAGCCTCTGGACTGCCCAGAGCGGCGGCACGAAAGTCCACGAAGAAACCCTCTCGCAGGTCGAAACCACGGGCGGCGTGTATTCCGTGCTGCTCGGGCAGAGCGGTTTTGACCCGACCGCCACGTTCGGCCAAGTCTATTATCTCGGCGTGAGCGTCAACGGCGGCGCGGAACTTTCGCCGCGCCCCCGGCTGACCCACGCCCCGTACACCACGAGCGTGATCGGGCAGAACAATATTTTTCCGAGCGTCGGGCCCGTTTTGGGCGATGCCATTCGTGCAAAAGGTGGCACGCCGACTGGCGGAACGGGCGCGGGCGCGAACGGTTTTGCCTTCGGCGCGGGTGGCGACGCGAACGGCGGTTTGTTTTCAAATGCCGCGAACAATGTCCAACTCCTCGCGGGCGGAACGCCAAAAATCCAAATGTCCAGCACGCTGAACGAACTTTTCGGCAATACGAACACCGAAAACGTCTTTGCCAACGGCAAAGTGAACTCAAACTTGGGATTTGGCTACCACTCTGGCGGCACGACAACAACGACGGGGCTGTTTTTTCTCAACAGCGGTCGCCCCTCAATCCAATCCAATAATGTATCAAGAATCGAGGTGCGGGAGGACAACACCAATTTTTACACCGCTTCGGCAGGGCATACTTTCAACGGCGGCAATGTCAACGTGAACGGTTTAATTTATTGCTCCACCGATATGAGCGCCCCGAAGGTCAGAGCAGGCTTCGGTGCGCCCGGCACGGGAGGTTTCACTTTTTATAGTACGAGCCTGAACGACACCGACACGGGCATGTTCAGCAGCAGCGACGGGCAAGTCAGTTTGCAAACCAACGGAAGTGTGCGGTTTCAGGCTTCGGCCGGAGGCAGCACGACGCTCTCGACACCGGTCGGACAAAGTTTGTTTTTACCCAATATAAAACAGCGCGGCGATTTTAGAGAAGTGCAGTGGGACCAATCCACCGGAGAACTGTCCTGGGAAACCTCCTCGCGTCGTTTTAAGCAAAACATCCAACCGCTGGTGGACGATTTCCGCTTGATTTTGAAGGCACAGCCAAAAACGTACTCCCGTCCGAGTTCGCCCGACAAGTACGAAATCGGCTACATCGCCGAAGAAATGGACAGTATCGGCTTGAAAAACCTCATCTATTACGATGCCGAGGGCGTGGTTGAGGGCTACAATTATGAAAAAACAATCCTCTACGCCGTCGAGGTTTTGAAAATGCAGGACGCTGCCATGGCCAAAATGCAGGCGGAAATGGACGTTTTGAAAAAGGAAAAATCCGACCTCGCTGCCCAAAACTCGATGTTGGATGCGGCTTTGAAAAACCAGCAAACGCAGTTCAGCGCACAACTTTCCGAACTGGAAAAAAGGATGAAAATGATTGAAAATGCTGGGGCGACTGGTATGCGGAAGTGAGCAGGATTTGTCAATTTTTTAAAAAATTGACAAATCTCAAACTCCCCACGATGTCATTCTGTAAGAATCTGACCGAGCGTTTTTGAGGTTTTTTAATTGAAAAACAGGTCTGTTTTTAATTAAAAATTGAGTTTCAAATTTGGGCAGACCCTTTCAGGGTGACAATCAAAAGGGTTTGAGATTGTGCATTTTCCATCTTTTTTCCATTCCTCTAAATTTTTTTCCAAAAATGAAAAATATCAAAAAAAGCAGGCTGCTCGCCGTGCTAATACTTTCGCTTTGGACTTTGCCGGAAATTTTCTCGCAAAGCCAAACCTCCGACGCGGGCTGTTTCCCGACCTCGGCGGGCGGGGTCATCCCGACGACCGCGTTTTTCAACTACGGCAACTCGAACAAAATGAAAAACTCGACCCGCCGCATGAAACTGACCATCGGCCAGACGGTCATCGGTTTCGCGTCGGGCGACGATTACAATTCGATTTTCGGTTTTTGGGCAGGGCTCAACGTCGCGCCGCTGCCGCCCGTCGTCACCGCGACGCAGGGCGAACTGGCAGACCGCATCCAAATTTCGTGGTCGAACAACCCGCTCGGTGCCTTCCCGACCAACGGTTTTAAAATTTACCGCGACGGCGTTTTTCTCGCAGCGGTGGACAAAAACACCCGCAACTACAACGATTTCAACATCATCGCGGGCAAAAACTACAATTACACGGTGCGTGGCATCAATTTGTACGGCGAAGGTCCGGCGGGAAATGCCCTCGGTTTTCAGGTGCCGAACGGCGTGGCGACGGGCTGGGTACGCACCACGAACGGCAACGCCGTGCCGAACGCACAAATCACGTTGAGCCCGATGCAGGGTTTTTCCTCCAAATTTGGGCAGTTCGACGGCGCGGTTTCGCGGGCGGGCGCGGGCAACAATTTTTTCCCGACCCTCGCCGCGACCGACTGGACTTTGAGTTTTTGGGCAAAAACAAACGCCGTTTTTGGGGGGCTCGGCACGGCGGACATTTTTAGAACTTCCGGTTTGGCGGTGCGCGCGACGGCTGGCGGGCAAGTGAATTTTGTGGTGCCGGGCACGACAAACGGCACGGAAATCACGCTCGCGGCAAGTCCGGCGGGCGGAAACAACGGCTCGTGGCACCAATTCTCACTCACTTTTTCGAGCGGTCAATACCGTTTGTACCTCGACGGGACGCTCGTGGATTTGAAAAATGGCTCGCCGTTTTTGACTTCTGCTGAAATAAATTTTGGAAAAAACACCCCGTTTCCGGGCTGGGACGGCGGTCTGGATGAATTTCGGATTTACCACCGTCGGCTCGACGAACTGGATTTGGTGGAAGTCCGGGCTGGCACGGCTTCGAGTTTGACCCCAAATTTGAAATTTTATTGGAAAATGGACGAGGGCGCGGGCACCAAATCTTTCGATATTTTGAACCGCCACCCGCTCTATTTCTGCGGGGCAATTTTTGACCAAAATCGTCCGCCCGTCGCTACTTCCGGCGTGACCGATTCGGAAGGATATTATCGAATCGAGGGCGCGAACTACGGCACTGGCACGACGTTCATCGCCACGCCAAAAAAGGATTTTTACAAACACCGCTCGCTCAAATTTTTGAAAAACGAGGGCGACCGCGCCGCGCTGCCCGATTTCGGTTTGACCGAAAAATCCACCCTCGAAATTTGGGTCAACCAATCCGAAGCGTCGGCAAACGAGGTGCTTTTGCACAAATCTTGGGGCGCGGGCGGCAGCAGTTTTTTTGTTTTGCAAAGTTTGAACGGCACGCTGCGCGTCAATTTGAACGGCACGGCGCACGATTTTGGCACGCTCGGTTTTGGCTACCAACATTTGGCTTTGACCATCGCGCGGACGGTTTCCACGACCGCAATTTCCATTTTCAAAAATGGAAATTTGATGGGCAGCCACAATTTCGCGGCAACGACCGGCGACTGGTCAGAACCTGGATTTGGATGGAATGTCGGCACGGTTTCGGGCAAATTGGGCATCTCGGCAGGTCAATTTGGCCTGTTTTTCGGTGGTTTGATTGACGAACTGGCAGTTTACGACACCATTTTTAATCAGGCAAAAATCCTCGAACACGCCCAAAATTCGCGCGACGCGCAGGAAAAAGGGCTGCGGATTTACTTCGCCATGGACGAAGGCACGGGCAACAAATTGAACAATTCGGGTTCGGTTTTCGTGGACGGCACCGGCACGACAAGCGGCACGGAATGGACCGTTTTTGCGCCAAACCAAGAAACAATGCCGCACGTTTTTTCGCCCGGAACTCGGCAAGTCACGCTGAATCCGTCGGTCACATCGGTTGATCAAGTGGATTTTACAGACCGTTCGACGGTGGCAGTTTCGGGTTTTGTCAGGTTCAAGGACACGGACTGTTTTCAAAAAAATGTCGAAATTTTGGTCAATGGCGAGCGGTTCGACCCGCCCATTTTTACGGATTCGACCGGGCAATTTGTCATTGATTTGGAGCCCAGCGCGTCGGTCGTTTTGAAACCAAAATTTGGAACGCACACCTTTTTGCCCGTTGAAACTACGGTAAATAATGTAATTGCGCCCGTCGCAGGACTGGTTTTCAACAACACGACGACCCGAAAAATCACGGGTCAAGTGGCTGGCGGCGACTGCAAACAGTCCATTTTTTCGACCCTCGCGTCGTGCAAAGTGAAAGTGAAATCGCTCGACGGCTGTTTTGAAAAAGAATTGACTTTGAACAATTCGACGGGCGGCGGCTACCAATTTTTGGATTTGCCGCCGATTGAAATGACGGTTGCCGTTTTTCAACATTCCGTGCCTGCGATTCAAAGTTATTTCACGGCGCAGGGCGCACCGCAGGTGGATTTAGAAACCCGCGACACGCTCGTCAATTTCATTTATCACTCCGAGCCGCAAGTCGTGGTCACGGGTCTGGCGGGGCAAATTCCGGCGGGCTGCACCGAAATCGTGCTGGCGCAAAACCAACTTCTCACCTTAAATATCAAGGTAAAAGAAACCTACGACGGTGGCACTTGCGACCTCGACACCGCTGCCATCCGAATCAACGACGACTGGGGCGCGGTCGGTTTGGATACCGCGATGGGCAAAAAATTGCTGGTTTACAAACTCCGCGTCGGGCAGCCGAACCCCACGCCGCCGTACAAAAAAACGTTCCAGGTCGTCGCGACGACGCTCGACGGCAGCGAATCCGAGCAGACTTTTCAGGCAATTATCACGGGTTTGAAACAAAAATCGCCCACGTTCACCACCAAATTGGCAGATATGCCGACGATGATTTTGCGCGACCCGCCGGGCGACGGCAGTGCTGCTTTCATCGAAAAAGGCACAAAACACTGCACGACGATTTCCGGAAGTTTTGAAAACGCGCAGGGTTTCGACCTCGGCGTGACCTTCGATTTGGGCCCGAAATTCAGCATTTTTGGTCTCCCGTTCGAAACGACCATCAAAACCGACCTCGATTTTAAGACCACTTTTTCGCAAACGGGTTCCAACGAAATGGCGGTTTGCCGCACGGCGAACGAGCGGATTTCAACCAGCGACAGCCCATCGTCCATCGGCGAGGAAGGCGATATTTACATGGGCATGGCTTTGAACGTGGGCGTTGGACTTTCTGATGTCGTGACTTTTAACCCTGCAAATTGCACGGTCAGCCTCAGCACGACGACCACCGTTTCGCCAAAAGATTACGCGACGACGTACATGTATTCGCAGTCGAGTTTGGAAAACAACGTGATCCGGTACCTTTCCGAAATCATCACCGACATCAAAAACGACCCCGCGAAACCCGATTCCGACACGTTGATTTACTTTCAATCGCGCACAAATTGGCTCGCAGCCATCGCGCAAAACAAGCATTTGAAGCAAAATGCCGTGTTTTCTAGAAACCTATCGTGGGATGCGGGCGTGAACTACGCCTATTCCGAAACGGTGGACACCTCGCGCAGCACCTCGACGGGCAGTTCGATTGTTGCCAACCAATCGGTTTTGCAGACGCTCGGTTTTTCGTTTATCGGCATCGGCGCGGGCGTGAATTTTGGGGTGCATTTTTCTCAAAACACACAAAATTCGACCTCCAATTTGGACCAAGAAACGGTCACGACCGGTTTTGTTTTCAAAGATGACGACTCGGGCGACGCTTTTTCGGTGGACGTGAAACACGACCCCGTTTTCCGCACGCCCGTTTTTTCTTTGAAAAATGGGCAAACTTCGTGTCCCTGGGAGCCGAATTCTGCAAAACGCAGGGTCACGACGCTCGAATTTGGGGCTGGCAGCGGGTTCACCGTCGTGGATGTGCCGTCGAAAGAAGCGGCGGTTTTCAAGTTCGTGCTCGGCAATTCCAGCGAAACGAACGAGGATTTTACCTACGCCATTCAGGCGCGGACGGAAACAAATCCGCACGGCGCGGTCGTCAAAATGAACGGCGCGGTGCTCGACAACCCAAAAACGGTTTCCGTACCGCACGGCGATTCCGTTGAAATTACCATCACGGTGGAGCGCGGGCCCATCGAATACGATTACAACAACATCGAAATTTCGCTTTTTTCGGTTTGCGAGGGCACGGCCGGGCCGGGCAGTTCGTCGAAGTTGATTTCAGCGCATTTTATCAAGCCTTGCTCGGAGGTCGAAATCAATATTCCGGAGCCGAGTTGGGTCATTTCCACGCCTTTGAACAATGATTTGATGCCCATCACGGTGGTCGAGTACGACAAAAACAGCCCCGATTTGGACAAAATTCGGGTTCAATATCGGCGGGTCGGCGGCGACGGTATTTGGGCAGCCGTGCCGAAATTCAGTGCTTTCCAAAACGCCGACGGCAGCATCCCGAAAGCCGCGCTCGGCGTGGATTTTACCCAAATTTTTTGGGACACGGACAATTTGCAGGACGGCGAATATGAAATCCGGGCAGTGGCAGTTTGCACGGGCGATTTGGCGAACAAACCGGGCATTTCGCGCATCGTTTCTGGAAAAATTGACCGGCAGCCGCCGAGTTTGCTCGGCGTTCCGCAGCCGTCGGATGGTGTTTTTAATGTCGGCGACGAGATTTCATTTTCGTTCAATAAAAATATTAACTGCCAGAAAATCAATGGTTTAACAAACGTTCAACTTTTCGACGCGACGACGAATTTGCCCATCGGTTTTGATTATTCGTGCAGCGGCAACCAGATTTTTATTGAGCCAAATTTTCAAAACGAGTTTTTTGAAAACCGGATTTTGCGGGCAGAACTGCACGACATCGAGGACCTCGTGGGCAACAATTTGGACTCAACGCAGTGGGAATTTTATGTAGATAGAAACGAATTGGCGTGGCTGACGGACAGTTTGGGCATGACGAAATATGAAGACGACACGCGCACGGTCGTCGCAAATATTCATAACAGAGGCGGCTACCCCGCACCATTTGAGATTTTGGAAGTGCCAAGTTGGGTTCGAGTCGTGCCAAATCAAGGCACGCTCGCGCCCAACGAAATCCGCGAAATCCGTTTTGAAGTTGACTCGGTTTTGCCGTTCGGGCACTGGTTCGACACGATCGTTTTGCGGACCGTCACGGGTCAAAATCCATTTTTTATGGGTGGTGACGAAGGTCTGCCGTTCGGCGTTCGGGTGGTTTGCCGCCCGCCGGACTGGGATTTTGACCCGCAAAATTTTACGAATTCGATGAACATGGTTTTGAAATTGAAAGTGCAGGGCGCGTTTTCAAATGACCCGGAAGACATGGTCGTGGCATGGCTCGGCAACCAAGTTGTCGGTCGTTCGCACCTCGAATTTGTGCCGCAAACTGGTGAATTTTTGGCTTTTTTGACCATTTACGGCGAGCCAAACCAAGTTTCCGCGCCGCTGAAACTCGAAATTTGGGATGCCTCGGCCTGCCTGCGTTTTGGGATTTTGCAGTCAAATTTTACATTTCAACCGGACAATGTCGTGGGCAATCCGACCGCTCCGCAAATTATCGAAACCTCCAATTTCGTGCTGCGTGACGTGCCGATCGGCGCGGGCTGGAACTGGCTTTCGTTCAATCTGGCGTTTCCAAATCCAAGTTTGAACGCCTCGCTGGCTTCGCTTTTGCGTCCGCAAAATGACTTGATGAAATCGCAAACCCAATTTTCAACTTATGTAAATGGCACGGGCTGGGTCGGCAGTTTGGCGGTTTTGGAAAACCCAAAAATGTACGTTTTCAAGGCCGATTTGCCCGATACTTTAAAAATGGAAGGCACGATTTTGGACCCGGCGACGACCCCAATTTCGGTGGTTTCGGGTTGGAACTGGATAGGTTACATTCCAAAATATCCGTTGCCAATCAATGTGGCCTTGTCGAGTTTAAATCCGACGGCTGGCGATTTGATAAAATCACAGACTGAATTTGCACAATTTATCAATCCAACATTTGGATGGGTCGGAAATCTGAAATTCATGCAGGCACCGCGCGGATATCAGATAAAATTGACGAACGCGGGCAGTTTGGTTTATCCGCCGCCGCCCTCGAATTTGACTGACGGAGACGACGAGAGATTTTTCAACTTTTTAAAAGTTGACAAATCTGGGGTTGCCGACCGCGGAGGAAACCCAACCACAAGTTTTTGGACGGTTGACCCGACGAAATTTGAACACTCGACCACGTTGATTGGGATGTTGAAAATCGGTGATTTGAACGCGACAACTTCGACGATGGAATTGGGTGTTTTTGCAAACGGCGAAATCCGAGGCACGGCGCAGGCGATTTTCATCGAACCCTCGAATTCGTACCAATTTTTCCTGACGATTTATTCAAATTCCGTCGGCGAAAAATTGGAATTCAAACTGTTCGATTCGGCGACGGGTCTCGCCTCAGGCGAGATTCAAGATTTATCGGAAACTCAA
>JANNMS010000210.1:0-46580 GCA_031398055.1 Saprospirales bacterium
AATTCCGCCGCCAGGATAGTCATTTGTCCAAACAAAACCGCCAATTCCACAATCATCGGTCGCGGACGCGCCGCCGTTGTTTGCCAGCCAATTGGCCAGTTCGGTTGCGTAACCGTCTGAATCACAATTGGTTACGGTGTCCTGGGCGGCAGCCGAAATCGTTGGATTTGTATTGTCAATTAGAATAAAACGCGCGGTCGTGCTGACAGAATTTCCACAATTATCGGTTGCCGTAAATACAACGGTCAATCTTCCAATTGTATCGCTATCGCAATTTGCAAGCAACGGGATGCCGCCGCCGGGATAATCATTTGTCCAAACAAAACCGCCAATTCCACAATCATCGGTTGCCGACGCGCCGCCGTTGTTTGCCAACCAATTGGCCAGTTCCGTTGCGTAACCGTCTGAATCACAATTGGTTACGGTGTCCTGCGCAGCCGCGGAGATTGTTGGATTTGTATTGTCGATTAAGATAAAACGCGCTGTTGTTGAAATTGAATTTCCACAATTATCTGTTGCGGTAAACACAACGGTCAATCTTCCAATTGTATCGCTATCGCAATTTGCCAAAAGCGGAATTCCGCCGCCGGGGTAATCATTTGTCCATGTTAAATTGGCGTTTATTCCACAACCGTCGGTGGCCGCTGCGCCGCCGTTGTTATTTAACCAATTTGTCAATTCAGTGGCGTAACCGTCTGAATCACAGTTGGTTACGGTGTCTTGTGCGGCTGCGGTTATGGTTGGGTTTGTGGTGTCAATTAAGATAAAACGCGCTGTTGTGCTGATTGAATTTCCACAATTATCCGTTGCGGTAAACACCACTGTTAAACGCCCAATTGTATCGCTATCACAATTGGCAAGCAAAGGAATTCCGCCGCCCGGATAATCATTTGTCCATGTTAAATTGGCATTGATTCCACAGCCGTCGGTGGCCGCTGCGCCTCCGTTGTTGTTCAGCCAATTTGTCAATTCCGTGGCGTAACCGTCTGAATCACAATTGGTTACGGTGTCCTGCGCGGCTGCGGTTATCGTTGGGTTTGTGGTGTCGATTAAGATAAAACGGGCGGGTTGAGTCGTAGTATTTCCACATTCATCGGTGATTGTAAAATTTACAATCAAAATACCAATTGTATCATTATCACAATTCGCAAGCAATGGAACGCCGCCATTTGTATAGTCATTTGTCCAAGAAATATTTGCTGGAAGGCTAACATTGTCAGTCGCAGTTGCACCTGCAAAATTTGCTATCCAATTGCTGAGTTCCGTTGCATAACCATCTGCATCACAATTAACCACCGTGTCGGCGGGTGTTGTTGCAAAAACAGGCGCGGTTATATCCATAAAACCGGCATCGTAAGTTGTATTTATTTCACCAGAAGTAAATACAAATGGGTCGGTTTGGCCGGTGATTGGGTCGGCATCGCTGTCGGTGGCATCCGTGCCGATTTGGTCTTTTGGAGAAATCGCAAGGCCGGTTGGCAAGGCTGGATAACCAAAAGTCAATGTGTAATTGCCCGGCGCGAGGTTTTGGAAAATGTATAAACCAGAACCGTCCGTTGTTGTCGTTAAATTTATTGCACCGCCAGTCGCGGCAGTTCCAGTTAAATTAACGGGGACATTTGGCAAACCATTTTCACCGAAATCTTGGATACCGTTTTTATTGCAATCAAAAAATACAAAGTCGCCCAATTCGCCACCGCAATTATCAACCGTGACTGCTGCGCCTGTCAAATCAAGGTCGCCACAAACATCGCCTGCACCGTCAATTAAATTTTCTATGTCGGTTAGTGGCGTTGTGCCAAAAACTATGAACGATAAATCGAGATAATTTAGGCTTGCTGGCGTGGCATCATAAACCAAAGTATGGATAGAATAACTGCCCGCCGTGGTGGTCGTAAAAGATGGGGTTGCGGCTGTTTGTTGGATGATTCCGCTCGGATTTTGCACCAAAATATAGATGACAGAATACCCGCCCGGCACGTTCGGCGGCGTGGAATGGCTGGCCGAAACCACGCCCGTGCCGGTCGGCGGCAGGCAAACAAATGGGTTTGAAATGGTCAAAACGCCTGCATCCACGGCTGCCAAATCTACCGTAATCCGCTGAGTGCCAGTGGATTGGTTGCCACATTCATCGGTGGCCGTCCAACGGCGGTAAACGGCAGAATTGCAGCCGTTGCCAAAAGTTTCGGAATAGGTGATGACCGGCGTGCCGCAATTATCGGTCGCTTCCACGCCGCCCGGGCCAACGACCGGCGGGTTCGGAAGCGGATATCCGTTGATGGTAATATCCGCCGGGATGCCTGTCAAAACGGGTTTTGTGGTGTCTTGAACAGTGATGATTTGTGTTTGTGTAATGATGTGGCCGCAGTTGTCGGTGGCAGTCCATTCACGGGTCAAAACGTAATCGCCGGGACAAGAACCATTTACAGTTGTTTCGTTAAAAACCAATGCAATATTGTTATCGCAATTATCGGATGCAGTAACTGTTGCGGGTGTTGGAACAACATCGCAATCAATCGTTAAATCTGCTGGAACGCCCGATAAAACGGGGTCTGTTGTATCTTGAACAGTGATTACCTGCGATTGTGTTTGTGTATTTCCACAATTATCGGTCGCTGTCCAAGTCCTTGTTATTGTGTAATTATTGTCCGTGCAATTGCCGGTCAATAAAGTTTGGGTTGAAACTTCATTTAAAATTATTGTTACAGAATTATCGCAAAGGTCTGAGGCTGTGGGAGTTGCAGCGGCTGGGACGGCGGAACACTCAACAGTTACGTTTGCCGGAACACCTGCCAAAACTGGATTTGAAGTGTCTTGAACGGTGATTATTTGAGATTGTGTTTGTGTATTTCCACAATTATCGGTTGCTGTCCAAGTTCTTGTGATTGTATAATTATTGTCTGTGCAATTTCCAGTTAATAAAGTCTGGGTAGAAATTTCATTTAAAGTTATCGTTACCGAATTGTCGCAAAGGTCTGAGGCTGTGGGAGTTGCGGGGGCGGGGACAGCGGAACATTCAACAGTTACATTGGCTGGAACACCTGCCAAAACTGGGTTTGACGTGTCTTGAACGGTAATTATTTGAGATTGCGTTGCTGTATTTCCACAATCGTCCGTTGCTGTCCAAGTTCTTGTGATTGTATAATTATTGTCCGTGCAATTGCCAGTTAATAAAGTTTGTGTTGAAACTTCATTTAACGTAATAACAACGGTGTTATCGCAATTATCGGTCGCAGTCGGGTTTGCGGCGGCGGGAACTGCCGAACATTCAACAGTTGCGTTGGCCGGAACACCGGAAATTACCGGATTTTGCGTATCTTCAATAGAAATTGTTTGTGAAGCAGTAGCAGTATTTCCACAATTATCGGTGGCAGTCCAAGTGCGAACGATAGCATAATTACTATTCCCGCAATTTCCGGGAAGGCCGGTTTGGGTGGTGGTTTCATTAAAAGAAATTGTTACTGAATTATCGCAAAGGTCTGTGCCTGAGGGAGTTGCGGGGGCGGGAACGGCGTCGCACTGAACCGTGATATTGGCCGGGACGCCCACCAAAACCGGGATTCCAGTGTCCTGAACGGTGATTACCTGCGATTGTGTTTGTGTATTTCCACAATTATCGGTTGCTGTCCAAGTCCTTGTTATTGTGTAATTATTATCCGTGCAATTACCAGTTAAACTTGTTTGTGTTGAAACTTCATTCAACGAAATAACAATATTGTTATCACAAAGGTCTGATGCTGTGGGAGTTGCAGCGGCGGGGACGGCTGAACATTCAACAGTTACGTTTGCCGGAACGCCTGCCAAAGTTGGGTTTGACGTGTCTTGAACGGTGATTACTTGCGATTGTGTTTGTGTATTTCCACAATTATCGGTCGCTGTCCAAGTTCTTGTTATTGTGTAATTATTGTCCGTACAATTTCCAGTTAAATTGGTTTGTGTTGAAATTTCATTTAAAGTTATCGTTACAAAATTATCGCAAAGGTCTGAGGCTGTGGGAGTTGCGGCGGCGGGAATTGCAGAACATTCAACAGTTACGTTTGCTGGAACGCCCGCCAAAGTTGGATTTGACGTGTCTTGAACTGTAATTACTTGCGATTGGGTTTGTGTATTTCCACAATTATCAGTTGCTGTCCAAGTTCGTGTGATTGTGTAATTATTGTCCGTGCAATTTCCAGTTAATAAAGTCTGGGTAGAAATTTCATTTAAAGTTATCGTTACCGAATTGTCGCAAAGGTCTGAGGCTGTGGGAGTTGCGGGGGCTGGGACTGCCGAACATTCAACCGTTACGTTGGCCGGAACTCCCGCCAAAGTTGGGTTGGACGTGTCCTGAACTGTGATTATTTGCGACTGCGTCGATGTATTTCCACAATCGTCCGTTGCTGTCCAAGTCCTTGTAATTGTATAATTATTGTCTGTGCAATTGCCCGTCAATAAAGTTTGGGTAGAAATTTCATTAAAAGTAATAACAACCGCGTTATCGCAATTATCGGTCGCAATTGGATTTGCAGCGGCTGGAATTGCCGAACATTCAACAGTTACATTGGCCGGGACACCGGAAATCACCGGGTTTTGCGTATCTTGGATAGAAATTGTCTGTGAAGCAGTGGCAGTATTTCCACAATTATCGGTGGCAGTCCAAGTGCGAACGATAGCATAATTGCTATTTCCGCAACTTCCGGGAAGGCCGGTTTGGGTGGTCGTTTCATTAAAAGTGATTGTTACTGAATTATCGCAAAGGTCTGTGCCTGTGGGAGTTGCGGGCGCGGGAACGGCTGAACATTCAACCATAATATTTGCCGGAACACCTGCCAAAGTTGGGTTTGACGTGTCTTGAACGGTGATTACTTGCGATTGGGTTTGTGTGTTTCCGCAATTATCGGTTGCTGTCCAAGTTCTTGTGATTGTATAATTATTGTCTGTGCAATTGCCAGTGTTTGAAGTTTGGGTGGAAATTTCACTTAAAGTTATCGTTACAGAATTATCGCAATTGTCTGTTGCTGTGAGAGTTGCAGCGGCGGGGACGGCTGAACATTGAACAGTTACATTCGCAGGAACTCCTGCCAAAACTGGGTTTGAAATATCTTGAACAGTAATTTGTTGAGATTGCGTGGTGGTATTTCCACAAATATCTGTGGCCGTCCAAGTTCTTGTTAAAACATAAGTATTGTCTGTACAACTTCCATTACTGGTTTGGGTGGTTGTTGTATTTAAAGTAATTGTTGGAGCAATAACGGCCGGGCGATAAGTATAAATGACCACATAATTTGACTGCACATTCGTCGTGTGCGTGCGCGTCAAAAGTGCAGAACCCGTGGCTGTAAATGCAGCCGCACTGGTTTCTGTTATTGTAAAATTACCTGCTCCTGTGTAACTCGCCAAACCAGTTGTTATCGTTCCTTGAAAAGATTGGGCATATTGTTGGTCGCGGGTCGTGCGGCCAGAATTTCCAGTAAAATCTATCAAGTTATCGTATCTTAAAACGGGGTAGTTTATGTTATTTGAATAAGTTAAAGCAGATAAAGCCAATCCCGGAAAAGCAATCCCGTAATTCAGGCTATTTGTTAAATTAATAGTCGCCGCGCTATTTCCACGATGTTCAAAAATGAAATTGTATTTACCCGTTTGATAAATATAATAGTCAACAGAAAGCAATGTTCCCAACGCCGGATTGAAACGCGGAATATTCACACTTTGCGAGCCGCCAGCCAATCGAAATGTAGAACTTGCATAGTTTGCAACACGCATTTCACCATTACAATTATCGGTTGCAGTTGGGCTGGCAGCAGCAGGAATTGCAGTGCAAGCAACAGCTACATCCGCTGGAACGCCCGCCAAAACAGGGCCCGTTATATCTTGAACAGAAATTACTTGCGATTGAGTGGTTATATTCCCACAATTATCGGTTGCCGTCCAAGTTCTGGTCAATATATAAGTGTTCACACAACTGCCATTTGTGCGCGTTTCTGTAAATGCTAAATTGGTTTGTGCATCGCAATTATCGCTCGCGGTGACGGTGGCCGGGGCGGGAACTGCATCGCAAGAAACGGTGGAATTTGCTGGCACACCCGCCAGCGTTGGCGGCGTAATATCTTGAACTGTAATGACTTGTGTTGAAATTGCAGCATTTCCACAATCATCTGTCGCTGTCCAAGTTCGCGTCAAAGTATAGGTATCGTTGCAAGTTCCAGCAGCATAAATTTCAACCATCGTCACTGGGGTTGTGGCATCGCAAGCATCCGTCGCTGTTACCGTTGCAGCCGCTGGAACACTTTGACAATTGACAGTAACGCTCGCCGGAACACCCGCCAAAACTGGCGCAACGATATCAACAACCGTTACTTTTTGATAAACAAAACTTTGATTAAAACATTCATCAGAAGCAATCCAATATCTTTCAATTACAAAACTATTTGTACAACTTCCGGGCGTGATAACACTATCATAAACCATTGTCGGAACAGCCGTACAATTGTCTGTAACTGTTATAGTTGCAGGCGTTGGAATAGCATTACAAGCCACCGTTATATCCGGCGGGTCTAATGAAAAAGTAGGCGCACTTATATCTACAACCGTCAAATTTTGAGATTGTGTGGTCTGATTTCCACAGTTGTCCGTCGCTGTCCAAGTCCGCACAATTTGTTGATTACCAGTGCAAGAACCGGGTACAAAAATTTCAAAAAATCCTATCGAAACATTTGTATCGCAATTGTCCAAACCAGTTGGATTGGCTGGCGGCGCAGGAATTGCATCGCAATTCACAACCGCATCGCCCGGCAAAACGGTTGCAAACGTTGGTTTTGTGTTGTCCCTAAACGAAACCGTTTGTGAAACTGTGGTCATGTTGCCACAATTATCCGTCGCTGTCCAAATCCTTATCGTATCATAATTATCAAAACACAACCCATTTAAACGATAAGAAGTAAAAACAAGCGACGCCAAACCACCCGCACCACAATCGTCCGTTGCCGTAACTGTTGGCCACGGCGCAGTTTGTTCGCACGAAACTGTAATGTTTGCCGGAACTCCACTTATCGTTGGCCCACCTGTATCCAAAACTTTTACTTCTTGGGTATAAGAAATGCCATTTCCACAATCATCAACAGCCGACCATGTCCAATTTAAAATATTGGAGTTTGCACAACCACAATTTATGATTGTTGAAGAAAAAGTTACTGGCACGCTCAGGTCGCAATTGTCTGTGGCTGTGATAGTTGCGGGCGTTGGAACGGTCGAACAATTGACCGTAACATTCGCAGGTTGAGCAGACAAAACTGGCGCGACATTATCAATTACCGTTACCGTTTGTGTTTGTGTAATTGTGTGCGCACAGTTATCCGTTGCTGTCCAAACTCTTTGTAAAATAGTGTGCTGTGGGCAAGAACCGGCATTTGTAATTGTATTTAAAATTAAAGAAACCGAGGCATCGCAATTGTCCGTTGCAGTTGGAGAAACAGCCGCCGGAACACTCGCACAACTCACCGTGATATCTGCCGGAAAACTGGAAAATGTTGGATTGGTTATATCTTGAACAGTAATTGTTTGTGTTTGACGGCTTGTATTTCCACACAAATCTGTGGCTGTCCAAGTCCTAAAAAGTGTATAATTATCAGGACAAGAACCATTTACCGTTGATTGATTGTAAGTAATATTTACAGTCCCACAATTATCGGTTGCAGTCGGCGAAGCCACCGCCGGGACACTTTGACAATTTACAGTAACATTTGCAGGCACGCCCGACAATATCGGATTGGTAACATCTTCCACAAAAATTGTGTGGATTTGGATGGATTGACAACCATTTAAAGTGCCCGTCAAAGTCACGTCGCGTTGCCCACAATTTGGATAAGTCACGCTGTGCGGCCCCGCCCCGGTCGCCGTCGCCGGACTCGCGCCCGCGCCAAAATCCCAGGACATCGAAGTGCCCGCCGTACCGCTCGCCGAAAACGAAACAGCCTGCCCCGGACAAGCCGAAACAGGACCAGTGATGAACAAAACCGGGTGCGCTTTCACCGTCATCGTCACGAAATTCGACGCGCCCGGCCAGTCCGGGCAACTACTTCGCCGCGACATTCGGACAAAATAAGTGGTCGAAACGACCGTCGGCGGATCGTAAGTTGCCGCGGTCGCGCCGGGGATATCTGTCCAAACTGAAAACGGCAACGCGCTGTTCGTCGAGTACCGCCACTGGTATTCAATCGTGCCGCCAGAACCGCCCGAGGGCGAGGTGACATTGGTCAAAAGTGCCGGGTCGAACGCCCCGCAAACCGATTGGTCGGCAGCAATCGCGCCCCCATCTGTAATGTTATCGCAGCAAAAACTGGCCACCGAAATGGAAGAGCCAATGTAAAAAGAACCCGTCCCGGCGGTCGGCAAATTGACATCCACCGTCACCGTAGTTTCGGTTCCCGGGACATTTGCCAAAGTCAAATTTACAAAAATCAAGTCGCTGCCGAGCGGCGGGGCGCAAGCGGAAACAGTTTGTGTATTTGAAATTGCGCCCGAAGTTGCGCGAAAAGTAGCCGTCGGGCCGCATGACAAATCAGAAACCGGAATGCGAACGGCGATGTTTCGAGTGCTCGAAGACGTGCCAATTCCAATCGTAAACGACTCTGAATTGAGGTCAAAATATCGGTCAATTTGCTGGCCGACCGAGCCCTGCCCGCCCGTCGTGCGATGGGCATAGGCCAAAAAAGAAACGGGGTTACAACCCTCGTTGTCCGTGACCGTGACCGAAGAAATTACACCTGAAAAAGTTGCGCGATACACATACGCCGAGCCGCCGCCCGACCCAGAACCGCCCGTCAAAGCGACCGGCGAAGCGGTGAAATTTTGCCCCAAATTTGTTGAAAAAACCACGTCCACCGGGTGGCAACCGGACGGCGCATCGCGGTAAGTCAACTCGACATCCACGCCACTGACATTCGAAGAACTCGAAATGTTTATCGTGCTGCTGCCCGACCACGTGCTGACCAGACCTTGCCCAAAAGTCTCTGTCCAAGCCGTTGTCGCGCAGTCGTTTGACCATTGCGCAGCCATCGGATTGCTCCACCACACCAACCCAAAAACAAGTGAAATTGCCCTTATTTTTTTAGAAAAAAGGAAATCCGAAACGTTCGTGGGCGCGAACGAGTGTTGGTTTTTCGAGAAAAAACCAGCCTTGAAGCAATGTTTTTGAAGTATGTGTGTCATCATCATTTACCGGGAATATTAGTGCCTGCAAGTGTTTGTGCTTAGCCAAAAAGAGTGCCAACCGTTTTGACAACAGTCGCACGAAAACCGAGGGGACGCGAGGCGTTCCGGTAAACAGGAAATTAAGTTGGGTAAACTTGTGTGCGTTATTCATCGATTCCTCGTCTGACGACTTTATGTCGCCTGACGAGTTTGCCTTTTTTATTCGTCAGACGACATAAAGTCGTCAGACGAAGGCGAATAACACATCCGAAGCGCCTTTTGAAAGAGGGAGAGATTATTTGCTAATTAGATAATGGGAGAATATGCTAATTAGATTGTGGGGAGAGCAACTGGGTTTGCCTTTTTATTTATGATTACAAAAGTAAACCGAACGGATGATTACTCAATACCAATTCCACTGACTTTGAAACATATTTATTTTTAAAAGAAAAGATATGGGTTAATCAACTTCAACCTCTACTTCTTTCATATCCGAATAACAACCATTGTCCGTTGATTTTATCTGAACATGATACATTCCTTTTTGGTAAACCATTGGGTTTTGGATATTTGAATTAAACCCACCTGGACCTGTCCAAAAATATTTAACACCGGGCTGTGAAGCATTGCAAATCAATTGAACTTCACTCAATGCACAAGTCAAATTTTGGGCAAAAGCAACCGCAACTGGCAACGTTTTACTTTCCACAATATTTACTTGACAGCCAACTTGACAACCGGAAATCAAACTTGTAACAACAGCAGAATAAGTCCCAGTTTGTTTAACTATCGATTGTTGTGCGTGTGAAATATAGCCATTTGGCCCCGATAAATTGATGTGAAAATTATCAATTCCCGGTTTGATTTTTATAAAAATACTATCGTGTTCACAATCAATCATTGACGATGCTGAACATGACAAAGTAAAAGCCGTATCATTTCTAAAAACCAAAGCGGTGTCTATTGAAAAACAACCTGTTAGCGTATCGGTTGCCATCAAACTGTAAATGCCTTCCGAGCAAACTTGTGTAATTGGATTTTTATTTAAAAAACCACTTGTTCCAGTCCATGCAAAATCCACACTGCTCGAACTTGTTGTTGCATTTAAATTTACACAAGCATTTTGACAATTTATCATCCCACCATTTGCTGAAACAACAGGATTTGAACCCACATTTAAAGAAATATAAGCCGTGTCTTTACACCCAAAATCATTGTTGACTATTGCGGTATAAAGTCCGACTTGTGTTTTTTTCAAATAAGTTAAATCAAAATCAGCCCGGTGCATTTCTATTCCTTCGGGACCTGTCCAATGATATCCTGTGCCGCCGGATGCTAAAAATTGTATCGTTTGGTCAACACATGATAAACCAGAAACTGTCGCCGTTGCCGTTGGTTTTGGGTGAACGGTGATTGAAATTGAATCAATTGCCGTGCAACCTTGGGTATTTGTGGCAGTAACTTTATAATTTCCTGAATTAAAAACTGTAATTGTATTGGTCGTATCTCCATTTGACCACAACCACGACGCGCCTTGATTGGCTGTCAAAATCGTATTGTTTTCATAACAAAAAACAGGGTCGCCACTATTGTTTATTGTAAAAGAATCCAGTTTACAAGTTTCATCTGTGCAATCAATCAAGCCGTCCAAATCATCGTCCAATCCGTTGTCGCAATCTTCCACACAAACTTTGAAAGTAATTTTTATTGAAGTCATGTCTGAACAGCCAAGCGTATCATAAGCGGTTAAATAATAATTACCGGCATTGATAAATTGACCATTGTTGATTACCGGGTTTTGAAAACTGGATGTAAATCCATTTGGCCCTGTCCAAAAATATGACTGTCCGCCGGAGCCAAAAAGTTGGATGTTTTCACCCAAACAATAGGGGCCAGTGTTGCTTGCGATTGCGCCGAGTGCGGTAATGCGTGCTGTTAAAATATTGGAAAAAGAGGCGCACTCGTCGGCTTGCGCGGCCAGACGAAAAGTTATAAAGATAAGGCAAACTATTGGACTTAACTTTTTGATTAAATTTATGAAGGCGTGTCTGTAATTCATTGTAATAGTTATTTTCCAATACTATTTCTATGAAAATTTATTGAATAAAAATGTTAGGAAAAGTTGTTGGCGAGGACGCCCACAACGGCGGAAAAAATGAAGCCCACGTTTACGAAACTTTAAAAGTTTCGTAAACGTGAACTTCCAAGTTAAAGAGTTGACAACTTTAAAAAGTTGTCAACTCTAATAACTAATCACTAATCGCAACATCCATTACCAGAGCAAACGATTTTTGCACGGTAAGATTTATTGGTACTCAATGCAGGTGTGGTATATGTTGGCCCAGTCGCTGGCGGAACAATGTCCGAGAAGATAGTGCCATCATTACTTACTTGCCATTGAATTTGACAAGTTCCAGTACCACCGGAGATGGTCGCAGTTGCAGTCGTTGAACCACCGATACAAACATCTTCAACACCTACGATACCGATAGTCGGGTCAGGAACAACAACGATAGTCGTTTCAGTGGAAACAAAATCATCGCAACCAGAACCTGTACTGCTCACCAATAAACGGAAATTCGTTGTTTCAGTCAATTCAGGTGTAGTCAATTCCAAAATCGGTGCACCTGCATCCGCTACATTTGCCCATGAACCACTTGCGGGTTTCATTTGCCATTGATAAGACAGCGTGCCTGTGCCGCCGCCAACTGTGGCAGTGATAATAGTGGTGCCTTCATAACAAATTGTATCTTCGGTAACAGCAAATGTGGCCGTAACTTCTGGGATAACTACAACAGTCATGTTACCAGAAACTGCTTGTCCGCAACCGCTGCCAGTGGCGTTAACCAATGTGCGATAATGATAAGAACCCGGAAGCGTGATGCCTGCCACATTCAAATTCCAGCCAGTCGCACCGGTGTAAGTCGAACCGCCAGGTGTGCCGTTTGCAACATTTGCCCAGCCGGTCGAGCCGTCGGCACTGTATTGCCATTGATAGGTTAAAGTCGGTGTGCCGCCAGTTGCTGAAACAGTCAAATCAATATTACCACCAGGGCAAATATTGCCGCCAGCAGCCACAATTGATACAGCCGGGTCAGGCCTGACTATCAAATAAGCACTTGCAGAAACAGTCGGGTCGCAACCGCTTCCAGTTGCAGAAACAATATTGCGGTATTGATAAGTGCCTGCAACAGATACACCCGCAACAGTCATGCTGTTCGTGTTATTACCTGTGTAAGTTGCTCCGGCAGGTGTGCCGTTTGCAACTGCCGACCAAGAAGAACCATCAAAATATTGCCAAGCATAATTCAACGAAGGCGTACCGTTTGTGGCCGTCAATGTTGAAGTGAAAGTACCTGCGATACAAATGGTGTCGCTGTTTGGTTGTGCAGTAATCAATGGGTCTGCAACAACAGTTACAATTGCATTTGCCGATTGTTGTGCATTACAATTGCTACCAGTTGAAGTGATTAAGACACGATAATAGTGATTACCCAAAGCCGAAATACCAGTTACTGACAATTGATTGTCAACAATTGTGTAAGCCGCACCAGTCGGTGTTGCGTTTACAGCATTTGACCAAGTTGAATTGTCCGCGCTGTATTGCCATTGATAAACCAACGGCGGGATACCACCAGAAACTACAACTTCCAAATCATGCGAACCGCCTACGCAAATCGTTGCATTGACCATTCCAGCATTGTCAACAACCAAAGCAGGATTTACAGTAATCGTTGCTGGATTTGAAGCAACCGTCGCGCAACCGCTGCCCGTTGCCGAAACAACCGCGCGATATTGGTGATTGCCCAAAGCAGTTACACCATTTACCGTCAAACTGTTGGTATTTGCACCTGTATAAGTTGCTCCGGTTGGTGTTCCGGCAACGACATTGTTCCAAGTTGAACCATCAGCCGAAAACTGCCATTGATAATCCAAAGATGGCGTGCCACCAGTTGCCGTGATAGACATCGTGTGCGAGCCGCCTTCGCAAAGTGTTGCGCCGATAGGTTGAACAGTGACCAATGGGTCAGCAACCACCGTAACATTTACAATTTGAGAATAAGCAGTATTACAATCGCTGCCCGATGCGGTTACTTTCAAACGATATTGGAAAGTTCCGGTCAAAGTGATGCCGTCAACTTGCAAAGTATTGGTCGTCGCACCGGTATAAGTTGCGCCGGAAGGTGTTCCGTTTGCAACATTTAACCAAAGTCCGCTATCCAAATACTCCCATTGATAGTTCAAAGAAGGCGTGCCGCCGCTTGCCGTGAAATCCATCGTGGTCGAACCACCGACGCAAATCGCCGCATTGTCAGGCGTTCCAGCGATACTTGGGTCTGGGACAACCGTCATGGTAATCGGCGAAGAAGCCTGCGTCGCGCAAGCACTGCCGCCCGAACTCACCAAAATCCGATATTGATGTGCTGCAACAACCGTTACACCAGCAATCGTAATCGTGTTGGTCGTTGCTCCGGTGTACGTCGAACCGGCAGGCGAACCAGCCGCGACATTTTCCCAAGAACCACCATTGTTAAATTGCCATTGGTAAGTGAGTGCAGTCGCACCACCCGTTGCAGGAACGGTAAATGTGGTCGTTCCGCCTACGCAAATGCTGACATCCGGTGGCAAAGTGCCAATCGCAGGAGCATCGTAAATCGTGATGATTGCAGCATTGGAATAAGTCGTGTTACAATCGCTACCAGTTGAAGAAACTTGCACACGATAGTAATAAGTACCCGTTGCGGTAATGCCCGAAATGTCCAGATTCTCCGTGTTTTCACCTGAATAAGTGCCGCCAGCAGGTGTGCCAGCCGAGACATTTGCCCAAGTCGTATTGTTTGCAGAATATTGCCATTGGTATTGCAAATCAGGCGTACCGCCGCTTGCAACCACCGACAAAGTATGCGAACCACCAACGCAGAGGTCTGCGCCAACTGGCTGCGTATCAACAACTGGGTCTTTCACAACATTGACATCCGCAGTGCCAGAAGCAACCGGGTCGCAACCGCTGCCGACGGACTGTGCCACCGCGCGATATTGATAAGTTCCAACCGCCGAAATTCCAGCAACTGTAAATGAAGTCGTCGTTTGGCCGGTATATGTTGAACCAGCAGGTGTGCCGTTTGCAACATTTGCCCAAGACGTTCCATTGAAATATTGCCATTGGTAAGTCAACGGCGGAACGCCATCGGCTGCCGTCGCCGTCATCGTGTGCGTGCCGCCGACGCAAATATCCGCGCCGTCAGGTTGCAAAGTAAATGTTGGGTCAGGCACCACAATCACCGAAACCGCAGGCGAGAAAGTCGCATCGCAACCGCCGCCCGTGCACGAGAACCGCACCCGGTATTGTTGCGTGACCGTCAAAGCAGGCGTGATGTAGGTATCTGTGGTTTGGGCAGGTGAAATATCCAACCAACTTGCGCCCACCAATTGTTGCCAGTGAATGGTACAAGTTCCAGTTCCGCCCGTCACGACAGCCGACAAAGTATCGTTGCCACCGACGCAAATCGAGTTTGCGCCCGAAATCGTGATAACTGGGTCAGGTACGACATTGATAGTCGAAACACCAGAATAAACTGGGTCGCAACCGCTGCCCGAAAACGTTACACGAACCCGATAATAAGTCGTCGTTGTCAAACCAACGACCGTCAAAGCAGGGTTTGTTTCACCCGAAATATCGGTGAAAGTTACATTATCCGTGCTGATTTGCCATTGATAAGAAGCCGTTCCAGCACCGCCTGTCACGCTTGCCGTCAAAGTAGCACCGCCACCAGCGCAAATCGTCACCTCGCCGCCAGCCACACTGACCGATGGGTCGGCGGTGACGGAAATTTGGACGACGTTGGAAGTTCCAGCATCGCACTGCAAACCGTTACAAGAATAAATTGCCCGGTAAAATTTCGAAGTCGACAAAGCACCCGTGTTCAAATTGGCAGAAGTCGCGCCAGCGATATCTGTCCAAGTAATCGTGTTGTCAGAAATCTGCCATTGAATGCCGCAAGTCCCCGTGCCGTTCGAAACGACTGCCGTCAAATCAGCATTACCACCCACGCAAATCGTTTGCGGGCAGCAAATGACAATGCTTGGGTCAGGAATCACGACCACCGGCAGCGGCGCACTTTCCGTGCCGTCGCAACCGACCCCGCTCTGCGTGATGATGACTTTTATGTAAGAAGTCTGGGTCAGCGCAGCCGAAGTATAGGTATTTGAGTTCGTCCCGACATTTGTCCACGGGCCGCCGGGCGCGGTCGCAATTTGCCATTGATAAGTCAGCGTGCCGATACCATTTGTCACCGTCGCCGTTACCAAAACTACCCCACCCGAACAAATCGTGTCCTGAAATGGGTCAATTGACAAAGCCACCGTCGGGTCAGGATTGACAGTGATAATCTGTGGATTTGAAGTTGCCGGGTCGCAATCACTGCCATCGCAAGTATATCGAGCGCGGTAGTGGGTTGTTGTAGTCAAAGCAGGCGTGGTGTAAGCCGCCGCATTTGCCCCCGAAATGTCCGACCACGTTGTGCCGTCGGGCGAATTTTGCCATTGGATGGTACAAGTTCCCGTACCATTTCCAATCGTGGCGTTCAAAGTTGCAGTACCATCGGCGCAAATGGTCGTCGCGCCGGTGATGGAAATTGTTGGTTCAGGGTGAACCGTGATGTCGAGTTGGTTTGACACGGGGCAAGTTTCAGTTTGTGCAAACAAACCGTCGCTGAGCCATCCCCCGGCAAACAACACGCCCAACACCATAATTAGTCGAAGCGTAGTCCTTTTAAACATACTTGAAGCGAAGTTTTGATTAAATAATTTTATTGAATTCGAGGGAGGCGAAATCTTAAAAGCGGGTTTAGATTATTATCAAAAAAGTCATTTGGGGCGCGGCTGTTTCTGTTTTAAAAAATTCGGTCGTCGCTGGTAATTGGTTAATTCTCGATACTCGCCGTAGATTTTGTTTTAAAAAATGACAAACAAAACCCAGTATTTATTCAGACAAACGCCTGATAATCAATTTCTTAAATGGAGGTCGAAATTTATTTCGACTTTATCCCAAATATTTTGAAGCACTAAAAGGCGAAATAAATTTCGCCCTCCAATCAAAGACAACACCCGCTCCCCGAGCAGATTCTCACTGCCCGAAAAGACCCATCCGCACTCAAACTCGGGGTGGTGTAAGTATTTCCAGTCGCTCCGGAGATGTCCGACCAGGTCGTCGGCCCTGTTTTTTCCTGCCATTGAAAAGTGCAAGTCCCCGTCCCGCCCGTCGCCGTCGCGGTCAACAAAACTTGCGAACCAACGCAAACATCCGACAGCCCCGCCACCGTCACCACCGGAACATCGCTCACCACGACCGTCGCCGAGGCCGAAGTCACGTTGTCGCAACCATTATTTGATGCTGAAATAATTACCCGGAAATAAGTTGTTCCGGCCACATCGGACGGCGGTCTGTAAATATTTGAAACCGCCCCCGAAACATCCGCCCAACTCGAATTATCCGACGATGATTGCCATTGATAAGTCGTTGTGCCAGAACCAAATGAAGTGGAAACCGTCAGTTCGTCCGTGCCGCCGACGCACTCTGAAATATTTGCCGGAGGCGTTAAAATTGCCAAATCTGGCGTAATTGTCACCGTCGCCGGATTCGAAATCGCATCCTCGCAACCCGCATTTGAAGCCGAAATAATTACCCGATAATAATTGATGCCCGGCGAGGAACTCGGCGGCGGAAAATTGGAAGCCGTCGCGCCAGAAATATTTGCCCAAGTCGAATTGTTTGGCGACGATTGCCATTGATAACTGATTGAACCAGAACCATTTGAAATAGAAACCGTCAGTTCGTCCGCACCACCGACACATTCAAAAATGTCGTTCGGCTGGCTGGAAATTGACAAATCCGGAACAACGGTAATCGTGTGTTCATTTGAAACCGCCGCATCGCAACCGCCGCCCGAACAAGTGTACATCGCCCGGTAAGTTGTTGTTGCGGTCAAAACTGGCGTGGTGTACGTTGCGGAATTTGCCCCGGAAATTGGCAGCCATGTCGAAACGCCTATTTTTTGTTGCCATTGAATTGTGCAAGTCCCCGTGCCGCCCGTCGTCGTGGCCGTCATCGTGACCGTTCCGCCATCGCAAATGTTGGGATTTCCAGAAATTGAAATGGTCGGGTCGGCCACCACCGTTACACTTGCAGATGCAGAAGTCGCTGATTCACAACCATTTCCGACAAATGAAATCAAAACTCGATAATATGTGGTCGCGGTCAAAGCAGGCGTGGTGTAATTGATATTTGTCGCGCCAGCGATGGTTGAAAATGTCGTGCCGTCCGGGCTGTCTTGCCATTGGTAAGAAATCGCGCCCGTGCCGCCGGAAACACTCGCCGACAAAGTCACCCCGCCGCCGGAACAAACCGCCACGTTCGCGCCCACCAAATTGACCGATGGGTCGGCCACGACCGCGATTTGTTGTGAATTTGAAACCGCGCCGTCACAGCCATTTCCGGTGCAAGAATATAAAGCACGATAAAAAGTGCTCGTCGTCAAAACCGGAGTCGTAAAATTGGAAGACGTCGCGCCTGAAATATTTGCCCAAGCCGTCGAACCGTCCGGCGAAGATTGCCATTGAACGGTGCAAGTTCCAGCACCATTTCCTGTCGTCGAAGTCAAAGTGGCCGTGCCGCCGGAGCAAATTGTGGCCGCGCCGGAAATTGAAATTGTCGGGTCAGAATTTACAATTATTGTCGCCGTTGAAGAGATTGCTTGGCCGCAACCGTTCGCCGCATCATTTACCAAAAGCCGAAATTGGTGGCTGCCAGTCGCGGTTATTCCATTGACTGTCAACGAGTTAGTTGTATTTCCAGAAAATGTCGAACCCGCAGGCGAGCCGTTCGCGACATTTCCCCAACTCGTTCCGTTGAAAAATTGCCATTGATAAGTCAGAGAATTTCCGCCCGTCGCGGTAGCCGATAAAACTTGACTACCGCCGACGCAAATCGTGCCGCCCGTCGGTTGCACAGAAATTGCGGGGTCGGCGACCACAATTATTGTTGCGGTCGAAGAAATGGCTTGTCCGCAACCGTTCGCCGCGTCGTTGACCAAAAGCCGAAATTGGTGGCTGCCCGTCGCGGTTATTCCGCTGACAGTCAACGAGTTAGTTGTATTTCCAGAAAATGTCGAACCGGAGGGCGAGCCGTTTGCGACATTTCCCCAAGTTGTTCCGTTGAAAAATTGCCATTGATAAGTCAATGAATTTCCGCCCGTCGCCGTCGCCGACAAAACTTGGCTGCCGCCGACGCAAATCGTTCCGCCGGTCGGTTGGACTGAAATTGCGGGGTCGGCAACGACAATTATTGTTGCCGTCGAAGAAATTGCCTGGCCGCAGCCGTTCGCCGCGTCATTGACCAAAAGTCGAAATTGGTGGCTGCCCGTTGCGGTTATTCCGCTGACTGTCAACGAGTTGGAAGTATTTCCAGAAAATGTCGAACCCGCGGGCGAGCCGTTCGCGACATTTCCCCAACTCGTTCCATTGTAAAATTGCCATTGGTAAGTCAAGGAATTTCCGCCCGTCGCGGTCGCCGATAAAACTTGGCTGCCGCCGACGCAAATCGTTCCGCCCGTCGGTTGGACGGAAATTGCTGGGTCGGCAACGACGATAATTGTTGCGGTGGATGAAATTGCCTGACCGCAGCCGTTTGTCGCGTCATTTACCAAAAGCCGAAATTGGTGGCTGCCCGTCGCAGTTATTCCGCTGACGGTCAACGAGTTGGAAGTATTTCCTGAAAATGTCGAACCTGCGGGCGAGCCGTTCGCGACATTTCCCCAACTCGTTCCGTTGAAAAATTGCCATTGATAAGTCAATGAAACGCCGCCCGTCGCCGTCGCCGAAAGTATCTGGCTGCCGCCGACGCAAATCGTTCCGCCCGTTGGTTGGGCAGAAATCGATGGGTCAGCAACTACCGTCACCAAACCAGCCGCCGAAACCGCCGTGCAACCCGTTGACATCGTGACGGTTACGCGAAAATAAGTGGTGGAAGAAAGTGCTGGCGTCGTGAAAGTTGTGGACGTTCCGCCACTTTCGTTTGTCCAAACTGAATTGTCGGGGCTGCTTTGCCATTGAAAAGTCGAAACGCTACCCGTGCCGCCTGTGTAAGTTGCGGTCAAACTGCCCGTGCCGCCAATGCAAATTGTGTTGTTATTTACAGAAATCGTCGGCGCGGAATTGACCGTGACCGTCGTCGATGTGGTGGCTGTGCAGCCTGCGCCATCGGTGATTGTTACAAAATATGTTCCGGCCATCGCAAGGGTTGCGTTGGTTCTCGTCGGATTTTGGGCAGTGCTGGTGAAACTTGCCGGCCCCGTCCAAGAATAAGAATACGGTGCAAAACCACCCGTCGGCGTGGCCGTCAAATTGATGGTCTCGCCGACGCAAACCGTTGATCCAGAGGCACTTGCCGTACCGGGCGAGGACAATAAAATGTTCAGGCAACTCGGTGGGCTGGAACATCCGTCCGCACCATTTGCAGTCACTTGAAAGGTGTGCGTGGCCAAAGACAAAGTCGTCAAATTGACCGTGATGCTCGTCGTGCCCTGCCCCGAAACGATGGCCGAGTGGCTCGAATTTCCATCAATAAACCAGGTGTAACTCACCGCCCCGGCCACCGGAGCGATTGAAAAAACGTGCGCCGGGTCGGCCTGGCAAAGTGTGTCGGAGGTGCAGGTAGGGAAATTTCCAGTCAAACAAACGCCATCAACTTTGAGGTAATCTCCCGTTGCCGTGCCTTCGACGATGGCATAAGTTGCCCCGGTCGGCGCAGCGAGGGACAAGGAATAATATCCTAAATTTGAGTACGGGTCGACGTCGTGGTTTATTTCTAAAATATTCGAGGCGAGCAGGGTGTTTGAGGCGTTGTAAAATTTTAAACCCATGAAATGGTCGTAAGCCGTTTCGTGCGTCCCGGCATAAAAATGCAAAGTGTAGGTGACGCCCTGCTGGATTCCGGTGACGGTTTGCGAAATCGTGGCAGTCCCGGAAGTGTGTTGCAACCAAACGATGCGCGGACCGCCGTCCATTTGATAGCGCAACTGGTTGGAAAGCGTGCCGTTTGTGGCCGTCCAATTGCTAAAATCCGTATCAAATGTTCCATTTAAAAGTAAATTGGACGTGCACGAATAAGGCGTCATGCAACTGCCCTGCGCGAACCAACCCTGGGCCGTCGTCGAAGCATCGGATTTAAAACGAAAAGTCATGCACGTCCCGGTCGAAATGACCACGCCCGGCGAGGTCGAACGGTACGAACCAATCAAGGTCGAGGAGGTCGTTGCGCCGTCATAAATAAATAAAGTGTCGCTCGCGCCAATCAAAAAACTGCGGAACTCAAAACGGGTCACTTCGCCGACTGGGGCGCAAAAAGTGATGGTGTTGTTTTGGTTGTTGCCGTAGTTCGCGCCCGCGCCACCGCTGTCGTAAAAATTGTAGGTGCATCCTGTGTTTGTCGAACCGTTCGTGGCAGTGCTCAATAGGATAGTCGTCTGTCCTACGGCGGTCAGCCCGGACAAAACGACAAGTGCCGATATCCAAAAAAGGATGCGAAATCGGCGACCATTTGAGCAGTTGATTTTTTCCATTAATTAATACGTAGTGTTTGGTTGTATTTCCGGGAGGGGGTTTTGCAATTATTATACCATTGAAAAATTGGGGTTCTTTTTGAAATTGGAGGAGACTGAAATTTTCGAGGCAAGCCAAAACAGAAAAAATAATTTTTACTGAAAATGGAAAGGCCTGAATTTCAGAATTTCAAAAAAGAGCGTGACACCAAATCGGTGCCGAAAATGGGGGGAGAAAAAGGGGAAAAAGAGATTAAATCATAAATTGGCAGTGTTGTTTCCCGGAAAAAAACGGGTGTTTGCTTTTTGAAAATTTTGGCCGATGTTTTTCAAAATTACTTTTTGCCGATGGTGGCCGGATAAAAATAATTTTTTCAACATTGGTTATTTCCTGAAAAACATGGGATTGGAGCAATCCGTCCGAAGTTTTTGATTTTTTGGAAGGATGCTTTTCTCCTGTTTTTCTTGTTGATATAAAATTAGACGCGTCACGGTTTTTGGCTGCCTTTAAAATTGAAATTTCGTGACTCGCAGTTTGGGTGGAAAGTTCGGCACCCGTTTTTCATTCAATTTGAATTGGTCAATCACCGAGAAAATATCACATTTTCATTTGCCCGTTTTGATTAATTTTGGTTGGCAAGAAAAGTAGTTAAGTATTTGAAAATCAAAAAGTTACCCAACAATTTACCCGAATTGAAATTCTCCAAAAATGGCTTTCAATCAAAATTTTGAGTCACTGAAATTTGAGTTTTGGGAATAAATATTTTAACACCCGGGAATTTGAAATCCATGCGATGCGACTCAGTCAATCACTAACTTTTTTTGGCCTTTTTCGGAAAAATGATTTTTTTCAAAGATTGTAAACCCTTGAAAACCATGATTTTCAAAAGCAATTTTTTCGATAATTCAAAAATTACAGTTTTGGGTGTATGTGATTCCGTGACCCTCGACAAAATATTTGCAGACACTTTCGCCGAAAGGCTACTCTCTCCCAGTTTTCAATTCCTTCCGCAAAAATTTTTCCTGATTTTTTTCATCAACTTATTGTTGCACAGGTACTTGCCTGCACGCAGCCCTGGATTTTCATTTTTTACTTTTTTAATAACACTACGCAATGACACGTTTCAACTTCATTTACTGCCTTCTTTTTCTTGCCCTTCCTTTTTTGGGCAACTCCACAACCAATTGGCTCGGAACCATCAGCACCGATTGGTTCAATTCACAAAACTGGTCGAACGGCCTGCCAACCGCCGGCAACAACGCCCAAATCCCAAACGCTACGCCAACCGGTCGGATGCCAATCATCAATGCTCCACTCGAATTTCATTTCGATATCCAAAACCAAGGCCAAATCCAAGTTTTGGCCAACGTAAAAAATTATGGCCTTTTCAGAAACCAACCCGGCGCGATGGTTCGCAACCGCGCTGAATTTGGCAATTTTGGAAACATTGAAAACTCCGGCCTTTTTGAAAACGGTTGCACGACTTGCGACACGACTGGAATCGGTTTTACAAATTATGCCGACGGCCAGTTTTCAAACTTCTCGACCATCGTGGTTAAGGCAAAATTTATCATCAACCGCTGCTCGCAAATCGTGTTCGATTCGCCGACAAAAGCCAATCTCGATGGCGACATCCGGCTGTACGGTGTGGCATATTTGCTGCGCGGCGATGTTGTTTTCGCCGAACAAACCGGCTCCGTTTTGTTCAGCCCAGACGATGTGGCGATGCCATCCATCCAAACAAAAGAAGCAACCGTCACGCTCGATGCGACTGGAAATGCGACAATTACCCCAGAAATGGTGGATGACGGAAGTTCGGCAGATTACTGCACGCCGATTGTTTTGTCGGTTTCGCCGAACCATTTTACCTGCGCCGATTTGGGTGTCAAATTGGTTGTTTTGACTGGCACGGACGGCCACGGCAATCAAGTTTCTGCCGAAACTTATGTTACGATTTTGGCTTCGGTTGCTTGTTTTGCGCCTCAATTCACAGTCGGCGGCATCATCGGTGGCGAGCAAAATTTTTGCCCCGGCGACAGCCCAGCACCACTTTATGATTCCATTCCTGCGGTTGGTTTGGGCGGTTATGCCGTTGAATATGCTTGGGAAACGACCAATTCCGACCCAAATATTAGCCTCGTCGGTTTGACTACGGTTGCCAACGCCAACGGTTCGAGTTATGAAGTTCCAACACTTTCGCAATCGGCATGGTACCGCCGGAAAGCACGTTTGGCAGGCACGACCAATTACACTGCCTTTTCAAATTGGCAAAAATTGACTTGGCAAAACCCCGCGCCCACCGCGATTTGCCAAAACATCATCGTCGTAAAACCGACTGGCGGCTCGGCAGTAATCACTGCACAACAAATTGACAATGGCTCGGTGGCAGGTTGTGTGGGCATCGGAAGTTATTCTTTGAATCAATCCACATTTTCGAGTGTCGGAATTTACAATGTGCTTTTGTTGGTGGCCAATTTGAATGGCGATATCAGCATGTGTTCCGCGATTGTCGATGTCCGCAACCCGCCGGTGACTTCCAGTTTGACGCCGCCGCCCCATTCGGATGTTCCGGTGACGGCAACGAGCGCGACGGCGACGGGTGCGATTGTCAACTTTTCATTGACCGGCGGCTCGACCAATTGTGCTTTGGGCGGCTTGATTTATACCCAAACGGAAGGTTTGCCGAGCGGTTCTTTCTTTCCAATCGGCGAAACGCAGATTTGCTACACGGCCAGCGACCCTTGCGGCAGCATCCAAACTTGCTGTTTCGTCGTGCGCGTCACCCGGCCTGCCGCGCCAACTTTTTGTGATTCGGAAGTCAACGGGGCAATTTCAGTTACTTTGGATCGCATCACCACCAACGCCAACGGCACGAAGACTTACCAATTCAAAGTTTGTTCCGAAGCAAGCAATGCCGTGTCGAATGTGGCTTTTCAACTGCCGCCCACTGCAAAAGCGGTCGTGAACGCTGCCGCCGGGACACCGAGCCTCACCAATTATACAGGCACGTCCGGTATCACTTACAAAATAGAAAATGGCACCAACAAACCTTTCTATTGCATCAAATTCAATACGATTGGAGAAGGCATCAAAAACGGCCAGTGCGAAACTTTTTTGTACACATTGCCTGCCGCCATTCCGATTCTTGCCAACATCAAAGTGTCGGTAAAATATGCAAACACGACAAATACCATCACCATCCAACCTCAAACCTGCGACGGCAGCAACAACAATTTGAAAGCACCGGCCTACGCTTTGAAAATGGATGCCTACAAAAAAGGCTTTGATGTCAGTGTAAATTTCCAGTCCAAAATCGGGAAACGCGTCATCGAATACCGCATCGAACGCAGTGCCGACGACACGAATTTCGAAACCATCGGCACAGAAATCGGTGGTGGCTACGACGGCGAGATTTCTTACCTCAATTTCCTCGACGAAAAACCGCTGCCCGGTGCCAATTTTTACAGAATCTCTGCCGTCCTCGACCTCGGAATCGATTGGACGACCGATTCCAAAAAAGTTGAAATGCCCACTTTTGGCGACTTTTCGGTTTTCCCGAACCCGGCCAGCGAAGAAACTTGGATAGATTTGACAGAGTTCGCAGGAAAGGCAGTGAAAATTCAATTTGCCAACAGCACCGGGAAAATCGTCCGCACAATTGATTTTGAAAATGCACCGGAAGAACCAGTTTTGGTTCAAGTTGGCGAAATGAGCACTGGTTTTTACACCTTGCACATCACCAGCGAAAATTTCACGCAAGACAAAACCTTCGTCGTCATTAGAAAATAAGTCTTCATTTTAATCAATTTTTTGTCAACAGGCCGAGCGGTTCAAATCGCCCGGCCTGTTTTTTTTTACGAAAACCTCTCAAAAAGCGGGTGGGCAACACCGGAACGGTAGCACACCTTTCAAGGTTTTTTGGGGCGATTTGAGCAATTTTTCAATCTTGCCCGTTGGTTTTTATTAAACAAAGCATTATCCACAAACCACTTAGAAAATCATTCCCACGTCACGGATTTTTCAATTTCAGGCCAAAAGTTTTTATTCCCCAAAAACCCAAAAACAAGTCAGCGCAGTTGCGCCTTTCACCCATTTTTTTTGAAATTTTTTGTAAAATTCCTTTTTTCAAATGCCTATAAACAATTGATTTTCAATGTTTTTAATGGTATTTTTTTCAATCAACCAAAAATTACAGGTTTTGGCGTATGTGATCTCGTGACCGCCGACAAAATATTTGCAGACACTTTCGCCGAAAGGCTATTCTCTCCCAGTTTTCAATTCCTTCCGCAAAAATTTTTCCTGATTTTTTTCACCAACTTCTTGTTGCACAGGCACTTGCCTGCCCGCAGCCCTGAATTTTCATTTTTTAATAACACTACACGATGACACGTTTCAACTTTCTTTTCAGCCTGCTTTTTCTCGCCCTTCCAATTTTGGGCAACGCAAACACCAACTGGCTCGGCACGGTCAGCACGGATTGGTTCAATCCACAAAACTGGTCGAACGGCCTGCCGGCCACCGGAAACAACGCAAACATTCCCGGCGCGACTGCTTCTGGCCGGATGCCATCCATCAATTCCCCCCTCGAAATCCATTACGATGTCCAAAACCAAGGGCAACTCCAAATTTTTGCACGGGTGAACAACTACGGTTTTTTCAAAAACCAAAACAGCGCAACCGTCAAAAACCGCTCTGAATTTGGAAATTATGGAAATGTCGAAAACAACGGTCTTTTTGAAAACGGCCACGCAACGGTCGATTCGACGGGCATCGGTTTCACGAATTACGAAGATTCGGAATTCACGAACCGCTCGACCGTCGTGGTCAAAGCAAAATTTATCATCAACAAATGCTCGGTGATTTATTTTGACTCGCCAACCAAAGCCATGCTCGAAGGCGACATCCGCTTGTTTGGTGTGGCATATTTGTTGCGCGGCGATGTTGTGTTTTCTGAACAAACCGGTTCGGTTTTGTTCAGCCCCGACGATGTGGCGATGCCTTCCATCCAAACAAAAGAAGCGACCGTCACCCTCGACGCAACTGGAAATGCGACCATCACACCCGAAATGATTGACGACGGCAGTTCGGCAGATTACTGCACGCCAATCGTGCTGTCGGTTTCGCCAAACCATTTTACTTGCGCCGATGTAGGTCGCCAACTTATTAGTTTGTTTGGAACGGACGGCCACGGCAACGAGGTTTCTTCCGAAACTTATGTGACCATTTTGCCATCGGTGGCCTGCGCTGCGGCTGGTTTTACAAATGGTGGAATCATCGGAGGCGACCAATATTTTTGCCCCGGCGACAGCCCCGCGCCACTTTTTGATTCCATCAGCCCGGTGACAATCAGCGGTTTTGCGATTGAATATGCTTGGGAAAAAACCGAAACCGACCCAGCAATCAGCCTGACTGGCGTTTCAGAAATCACAGGTGCAACCGATTTGAACCACGAAGTGGCCACGCTTTCCCAAACTGCATGGTTCCGCCGGAAGGCACGTTTGGCTGGAACGACCAATTTTACGGCATTTTCAAACTGGCAACAATTGATTTGGCAAGACCCGACGCCGACCGCAATTTGCCAAAACATCATCGTTGTTTTGCCAACTTCTGGCCCGGCGGTCGTCGCTCCGGAACAAATTGACAACGGCTCCATCGCAGGTTGCGCGGGCATCGGAAGTTATACTTTGAGCCAATCTTCGTTTCCAATCGTTGGAATTTACCCGGTTTTGTTGCTCGTGGCCAGCCCGTTCAGCGATGTGGGCGTTTGCGCTGCAACAATTGACGTTCGCACGCCGCCGAACACCAGCAATATGCCCACGCCGACGCACGCCGATGTTCCAGTGACCGCGCCAAATTCAACTTCTTGCGGTGCAACTGTTAATTTTACGTTGTCCGGTGGCTCGACCACTTGCACTGCCGGTGGCTTGATTTACACCCAAACTTTGGGTTTGCCGAGCGGTTCGTTTTTCCCAATCGGCGAAACGCAAATCTGTTTCACGACTTCCGACAACTGCGGAAACGTCAAATCCGCTTGTTTTTTTGTAAAAGTAACCCGCCCAGCCGCGCCAACTTACCAAGGTTGCCAAACAAACGGACCCATCACCTGCACTTTGGAAAGGGTCACGACCAACTCGAACGGAACAAAAACTTGCCAGTATAAAATCAAAAACGAATCCGACAAACCGATGTCCTGCGTTGCTTTTGAATTGCCGAAAAATTGCAAAACAGTTCCCCACACATCTTCGGGCTGCCACAGCACCTCGTCTTGCAAAGGGACTTCGGGCAAAAAATATTCGATAAAAAACGGCACGAAAACGCCTTTTTACTGCGCCGAATACAAAACCACCGAGCAAGGCATCAAAAACGGCCAGTGCGAAACTTTTACCTACGTTTTACCAGCAAACACGCCCGTGCCGACCACCCAAAAAGTTTCGGTAAAATGCGGAAACAAAACAAACACGTTGACAATCAAGCCAAAACTTTGCTCCGGCAGCCAAAATTTGGCAGCCCCGGCCTACGCTTTGAAATTGAATATTTACAAAAAAGGCTTCGACGTGAACATCGCTTGCCAATCGCAAATCGGAAAACACGTCATCGAATACCGCATCGAGCGCAGCGCGGACAGCATCAATTTCGAATCTATCCACGCTGAAATGGGCGGTGGCTCGGACGGCGAGATTTCGTACATCAATTTCACGGACGAAAAACCGCTTCCCGGCATGAATTTTTACAGAATCACGGCGGTGCTCGACCTCGGAATTGATTGGACGACCGATTTCAAAAAAATTGAAATGCCCGTTTTTGGCGACTTTTCGGTTTTCCCGAACCCGGCCAGCAGCGAAACTTTCATTGATTTGACAAAGTTTTCAGGCAAAAAAGTCAACGTTCAATTTATCAACAGCACTGGAAAAACCGTCCGTGTTTTGGATTTTGAAAATGCGCCCGACGAGCCGGTTCAAGTTTCTGTGGACGATTTGACAAATGGTTTTTACACCTTGCACATCGTTTGCGAGCGGTTTGTTCAGGACAAAACTTTTGTGGTGGCGAAAAAGTAAAGCGATTTGCGATTTTTGAATTACGATTTACGATTTCACGAATAAAAAAAGCCGTCTCGATGAGGCGGCTTTTTTTTATTTTAAAGAAATTTTTTCAACAAAAAACTCAGCCCAAAACCTCTGAAACATTCGTCAAAGGCAGATTGAAAGCCGAAGCCACGCCCGCGTAAACCACTTTTCCGGCCACCACATTCAAGCCCAATTCCAATTCGTGGTTGTCTTTGCAGGCCTGTTTCCAACCTTTGTTTGCGAGTTGCAAAGCATACGGCAACGTGGCATTTGTCAAAGCAACGGTCGAAGTGAACGGCACCGCGCCCGGCATATTTGCCACACAATAATGCACGATGTGGTCAATAATATAGGTCGGGTCAGCGTGCGTCGTGGCGTGCGTCGTTTCAAAACAGCCGCCTTGGTCAACCGCCACGTCAACGAGAACCGTGCCGGGGCGCATCAATTTCAACATATCGCGGGTAATCAATTTCGGGGCAATTGCGCCCGGAATCAGCACCGCACCGATTATCAAATCGTGCGTTCTGATCAGTTGCCGGATGTTGTATTCGTTTGAGTACATGGTAATTACGTTGGCTGGCATCACGTCGTTCAAATAACGAAGACGCGGCAAACTGACATCCAAAATCGTCACCATCGCCCCCAAACCTGCAGCCATCCGCGCCGCTTGCGTGCCAACGATGCCGCCGCCGAGCACCAAAACTTTGCCCGGAGCCACGCCCGGAACGCCGCCGAGCAGCACGCCGCGACCTTTCACCGGTTTTTCCAAAAATTTCGCGCCCTGCTGAATTGCCATCCGACCCGCCACTTCCGACATCGGAATCAACAGCGGCAACTGCCGATCTTTCGTCTCAACCGTTTCGTAAGCCAAACAAATCGAGCCCGCTTTTATCATCGCGTGGGTCAAATCTTCGCTCGACGCAAAATGGAAATAGGTAAAAATGAGTTGGTTTTTCCGGCACATTTTGTATTCCGGCTTAATCGGTTCTTTCACTTTCATGATCATTTCGCCGATTTCCCAGATTTCTTCTGCCGTTTTCAAAATTTTCGCGCCCGCGCCGATATAATCTTCATCTTCAAAACCGCTGCCCTCGCCTGCCGTCGTTTCGACATAAACTTGGTGGCCGCGCTTGGTGAGTTCGAGGGCTCCGGCGGGGGTCAGGCCGACCCGGTTTTCGTTGTTTTTAATTTCTTTTGGTACCGCAATAATCATCGTATCGCCTTGATTTTAAATTGGTTAGGAAAATTTTTTTAAAAATGTAGCGGGCAAAGGTAATTAGCCAATTTAAAGTTTTTGGTACAAAAAGCACATCCAAAAAAGCAAGCCCGCAGACTTCCGGGCAAAAAAAAGGCGCGTGACTTTTCACGCGCCAAAACGAATTTTACAATTCTTTAACCAAAACTTACACGACTTAAATAAACCAACTACCGTGCCAGAAATGGTTAATCTTTTTAATTTACGAAAAAATTTCTATCGTAATTCTGGATAATTTGTTTCTCACTGGCAATTTGGAACATCCGTTCGATTGCCGTCCGTCCGCGTTCCCCCAAATCTAACGTGAATTGGGTAACGTACAATTCGATGTGCGCCCGCATCACCGATTCGTCCATCGCCTGCGCGTGCTGCCGAACGAAAGGCATTGTGTCTTCAGGATTTTCAAAAGCGAAGGCCACGCTGCGTTTCAAAACGCGGTTTACTTTTTCCTGGATTTCTTTTTCCAAATTTTTTCGAACCACGATGCCACCGAGCGGAATGGGCAGCCCGGTCGTCGTTTCCCACCATTCGCCGAGGTCGGCAATTTTTACCAAACCTTTATTTTGATAAGTAAAACGGTTTTCGTGGATAATCAAACCCGCGTCCGCCGCGCCGGAAAGCACGGCGTTTTCAATTTCTGAAAATAAAATCGCCTCGCGCCGCGTCGCTTCCGGATAGGCCATGCCGAGCAAAAAATTGGCGGTCGTCATTTTTCCGGGGATGACAATTTTTGAAATATTGACTTCGTCGCGGGTCATTGGATGGCGTGCGACGAGCAGCGGGCCACAATTATTTCCCAAAGCACTGCCGGCGGTGAGCAAATTATATCGGTCGGTGAGGTGCGCGAAAGCATGGTAACTAAGTTTGGTCACGTCGATTTCGCCGGCAAATGCAAGTCGGTTGAGAGCCTCCACATCTTCCATAATGGTTTGAAAATCAAGGCCTTCGGTGTCGATTTTTTGGTGGACGAGGGCATCGAAAATGAACGTGTCGTTTGGGCAGGGCGAGAAGCCAAGGGTGAGTTTCATTCGAAAAATTTATCAAAAAAATTAATAGTGAACAGAAATCAACTTTCGTTGCGAGGGTTTTCCCTGTTGTTTGACTTCTAAAAAATAAACATCCGCAGACATTCCGTTCAAAGGAATGTTCAATGGTTTTTCTTGTATAAAAGTTGAAAAAAATTCAGATCAAACGCATTAAAAAGTCAATTTTTATGAACCGGGAAAATGCCCCTTCCAATTTTCCAAAACTATAATTACGTTTGTTCCGACTCCACGACGCACCATTTTTTCACCCATCATTTTAAAAAAATGAATCCAACCACACGACGCGAGTTCCTCAAAATTTCCTCCGCAGCCACCGGCGGTCTGATGCTTTCCGGCCTGCCGATTGCCTCCGCCGCCCAAAGTTTGGTCGGCGACACCATCAAAATCGCGCTCGTCGGCTGCGGCGGACGCGGCACGGGCGCAGCGATGCAGGCCATGCTTTCTGGCCAAAACGTAAAATTGGTGGCGATGGCCGATGTTTTTCAAGATCGTTTGGACGAGTCTTTGAAAAGTTTGCTGGCCGAAGAAGTGACGAGTCCGTCGGGCGCGTCGGGCAATTTGCAGGACAAAATTGATGTGCCGGTCGAACGCCGTTTTGTTGGTTTCGATGCCTACAAATCTGCGATTCCGCTGGCCGATGTCGTTATTTTATGTACGCCGCCGGGTTTTCGCCCCGACCATTTTGAGTTTGCGGTGCGGGCGGGCAAACATATTTTTATGGAAAAACCAGTGGCGACCGACGCGCCCGGCGTCCGTCGAGTTTTGGAAATGGCGGCTATCGCCAAACAAAAAAAACTGAATGTCGTCGTCGGTTTGCAACGGCATTACCACACGGCTTACCGAAAATGGGTGGATGCCTTGCAAAATGGGGCAATCGGTGAAATTCTCGCCTCGCGGGTTTATTGGAACATGGGCGCACTTTGGGTAAAACCGCGCCAGCCAAACCAGACCGAAATGGAATATCAAATGCGGAATTGGTATTATTTCACTTGGATTTGCGGCGACCACATCGTCGAGCAGCACATCCACAATTTGGATGTTTCAAACTGGGTAAAACAAGCCTACCCGATCAAAGCGCACGGCATCGGCGGTCGCCAAATTCGCATCGGAAAAGAATTTGGGGAAATTTTTGACCACCACACCGTCGAATTTGAATACGCCGACGGCTCGCGGATGTTCAGCCAATGTCGGCAGCAGCCCGGCACGGTTGACATGGTGACTGAGGCGTTTCACGGCACAAATGGCCGCGCACTTTGGCCGGGAAAATTGGTCACTTCAAAAGGTTACAGCCTGATGGACCACAACGGAACGAACGATCCGAACCCGTACCAAGTCGAACACGACGAACTTTTTGCCGCTGTCGCAAAAAGCGAATTCAAATATTGGGATGCCGAAAATGCAGCAAAAGCCACCATGACCGCGATTTTGGGTCGGATGGCGACGTATTCTGGGCAAGTCGTGGAATGGGACGCGGCGATGAATTCGAACATCAGTTTGCGGCCTGAAAAAATTTCGTGGGACGCGCTGCCGAAAATTTTGCCCGGGGCGGATGGTATTTATCAGTGCGCAGTGCCGGGAGTGTCAAAAGTTATTTAATAAACTGTTGATTAAGTTTATAGAGTTGATTAGGTTGATAACTCACAAACAATCAATGGTTTATCAACTTTATCAACTAAATAAACTTAATCAACAGAGCATTTAAATACACAGAAATCTTATGAAACAACAGTTATTTCAATTGTCTTTATTGGTTAACGATTATGACGAAGCAATTGATTTTTATACAAAACGATTGAATTTTGTATTGATTGAAGATACAAAAATGTCAGAAACAAAACGCTGGGTTCGCATCGCTCTGCCAGGCAGCGAAACTTGTGGTTTGTTGTTGGCGAAAGCAGCAAATGATGAACAAAAATCGAGAGTTGGCAATCAAACCGGCGGTCGCGTTTTCCTATTTTTACACACCGATGATTTTGATAGAGATTATCAAAATTTAATAGAAAAAGAAGTAAGAATTATAAGGGAACGTAGTGTTGAGGATTTTGGGAAAGTGTGCGTTTTTGCTGATTTGTATGGAAATTTATGGGACTTAATTGGTTAATTGGTTATTGGGGAACTGGGAAATTAGTTATTGGGAAACTGGCAAATTGGGTGGAAGGCAAATAACCAATTTCCCAATAACCAATTTCCCAGTTCCCCAATAACCAATTTCCCAATAACAAATATCTTAAAAAATGACACGTCGAGATTTTTTACAAAATGCCACGCTCGCTACGGCTGCTTTGGCTACGCCGGTTTTGGCTGCGGCCAATAATTTGACGGAAAAAAATGCCAGCGCGGTGCCCAAAATTTTACCAAAACCACCAAAATCTAAAATCAATTTGGGTTTTATCGGCACCGGATTGCGCGGGCGAGACCATGTTGAAATGGCTTTGATGCGAGACGATTGCACGGTCGTGGCCATCGCCGACCCCGACCCAAAAATGGTGGCCGATTGTTTGAAAATGTTTGACGACAGAAAAATTACGCGCCCAAAAGTTTATGGAAATGGCGATTTTGACTATCAAAATCTCATCCAAGATGCCAACGTGGACGCCGTCGTGATTGCTTCGCCCTGGGAATGGCACTCACAACAAGCCATCGCCGCGATGAAATCCGGGAAATATGTGGCGATGGAAGTTTGCGGTGGTTTCTCGTTGGACGAATGTTGGCAATTGGTCAACACACACGAAGAAACTGGCACGCATCTGATGTTTTTGGAAAATGTCTGCTATCGCCGCGACGTGATGGCCGTTTTGCAAATGGTTCGCGCCGATGTTTTTGGGGAATTGATACATTTTGAATGTGGATATCAGCACGATTTGCGCGGCGTGAAATTCAACGACGGCGAGACACCTTATAATAGTGGTGTCGAATTTGGCGAAAAAGGTTTTTCCGAAGCAAAATGGCGCACGAAACATTCACAGTTCCGCAACGGCGAATTGTACCCGACGCACGGCATCGGTCCGGTGGCGATGTATTCAAATATCAATCGCGGCAACCGTTTTTTGCACCTGACCAGCACGTCGAGCAAGGCGCGCGGTTTGCACGATTATATTGTTAATCATCCGAAAGGCGGGGCGAACCACCCAAATGCAAAAATCAATTTCGCGCTCGGCGACGTGGTCACGACCGTTTTGAAAACCTCGAACGGCGAGTCAATTATTATCAGCCACGACACTGGTTTGCCGCGTCCGTATTCGCTCGGTTTTCGCGTGCAGGGCACGCGCGGGATTTGGATGGACGTCAATCAAAGCATCCACATCGAAGGCCAAACGAAAAGTCATGCATGGGAAAATGCCAAATCTTGGCTCGATAAATACGACCATCCACTTTGGAAAAAATATGGCGAGGATGCCAAAACTGCCGGACATGGCGGCATGGATTTTTTCGTTTTTCATCATTTTGTGGAGTCGGCGAAACGAAATCAAGCACCGCAAATTGATGTTTATGATGCCGCAACTTGGCTGGCGATTACTCCACTTTCCGAAGAATCCATTGCCATGGGCAGTGCGCCGCGACCATTTCCAGATTTTACGAGAGGCCGTTGGACGATGAAAAAACCCGATTTCGCCTTCGGGGAGGAGTTTTAACCACTTTAATTTTTACCACAAAGACACAAAGAAAACATAAGATTTAAGTTGCAAACCTTATGTTTCCTTTGTGACTTTGTGGTTTTACAACCCAATTTTTATGTTTCCTTTGTGTCTTTGTGGTAAAAATTAAGGTGGTTAAAAAAATAAATCCAAAATAGACAGCGTCCCAAAAATCAAACTTGCAAAACCATTTGTGGTGAAAAAAGCCATGTTCACCCGACTCAAATTTTCCACCGAAACCAGCCGATGTTGATAAATCAGCAGACCCAAAAAAACGCCCGCCGCAAGCCACATCATCCAACCTACCTGCGGGAATTGATTTTCCAACATCCATACTGCCGCCAACAAAAACACCGCCGTGCCGAGGTGCAAAATTTCCGAAAACCGCAATGCCCGCGCCCGACCGAGCCACGCCGGGATGGAGTGCAGGTTTTGATTTTTATCAAAATCTTCGTCCTGCAAAGCATAAATAATATCGAAGCCCGCCACCCAAAACAACACCGCAAAACCCAGCAAAATCGGCGCGACCGCAAACTCCCCCATCACTGCCAAAAACGCCCCGACCGGCGCGAGCGACAGCCCAACCCCCAAAACAAAATGGCAAAGTGCCGTAAATCTTTTCGTAAAACTGTACCCCAAAACCACCGCCAGCGCGACGGGTGACAAGAAAAAACACATCCGATTGATGAAAAAAGTGGCCGCGACAAAAAGCAAGCAATTGAAAACAACAAAAAGCAAAGCCGATTTTTCGGTAATCAAACCGGCGGGGATTTCGCGCATTTTGGTGCGCGGGTTCGCGGCATCGATATCGCGGTCGAGCCAACGATTGAATGCCATCGCCGCGTTTCGGGCAAAAACCATGCAAGCCAAAACAAGAAACAATATTTTCCAACGAAAACAATCCGGGCAGGTCGCCACGCCGATTGCAAAACCTGTCAGCGCGAACGGCAGCGCGAAAATCGTGTGGGTGAACTTAACCAAAGAAAAGTAGTTTTTCATGGTGGCAAAAGTAAGTTGAGGGAGGTTTAGAAAGTTGAGGAGGTTTAAAAGGTTTAGTTACTTTTGTCGCACTAAATTTTCAAAAAAATGGTAGCATCCGATAAACAGCAACTTTTGGCACGCGCAGAAATCGCCCTCAACACCATCCGCCCGCATTTTGAAGTGGACCGGGGCGATGTGGAAGTCGTGGATTTGACCGACGATATGATTTTGCAAATCCGCTGGATGGGTATGTGCCAATCTTGCGATATGAAAATGATGACTTTGCGCGGTGGCATTTTTCAAACGGTGCGCTCGATGATTCCTGAAATTCAAGATGTCGAAGCCGTAAATTAGGTTATCAGTTATTGGTTGATTGGTTATTGGGCAAACCAATCAACCAATAACTAATAACCAATCAACCAAAACTTCCCTGTGTTCGAACTTTCCAAAATCATTGACCAATTTCGGTACCACGCCGACGCGCCATTGCTTTTCAGCAGTGGTTTTTTTCTGTTTTTTTTCCTCGTTTTCTTTTTTGGTTATCAAAATTTGCTGACCCGCCAACGGCTGCGGATGGTCTGGGTGACTGCTTTTTCACTGTTTTTTTATTATAAATGCGCGGGTTTGTACTGGATTTTGCTGGTGGCGGGGGCGGTGATTGATTTTTACCTGGCGCGTTTGATTTCAAAAACCGAGTCAAAATTTCAAAAAAAATGGCTGCTCGTCGGCAGTCTCGTTTTGAATTTTGGGATGCTCGGCTACTTCAAATACACGAATTTTCTGATTGAAATTTGGAACAATTTCACCGCCGGGCAACTCGCGCCGATGGATATTTTCCTGCCCGTCGGCATCTCGTTTTTCACTTTTCAATCCATGTCGTACACGATTGATGTGTACCGGGGCGAGTTGAAACCGCTCGACAAACTGTTGGATTATGCCTTTTTCGTCACCTTTTTTCCGCAGATGGTGGCCGGACCGATTGTGCGAGCGTCGGTTTTTTTGCCGCAAATTCATCGAACGCCGTTTGTTTCGGAGGCGGATTTGGGGCGCGGTGTTTTTTTGTTTTGTAGCGGGCTTTTTAAAAAAGTCGTCGTGTCAGATTATTTAAGTTTAAACTTTGTGGATCGTGTTTTCGACGACCCGACTAAGTACACAGGCCTCGAAAATCTGATCGGAATTTATGGTTACGCACTTCAAATTTATTGCGATTTCAGCGGCTACTCAGACATGGCGATTGGCATCGCGCTGCTGATTGGATTTTCATTTCCAATCAATTTTGACTCGCCGTACCAATCGAAAAGTGTCACCGAATTTTGGCGTCGCTGGCACATTTCGCTTTCGACTTGGTTGCGCGATTACCTCTACATTCCGCTCGGCGGCAACCGGAAAGGCAAGTGGAAAACATACCGTAACCTATTGATAACCATGTTATTGGGTGGGCTTTGGCACGGCGCGGCCACTCGATTTATCATCTGGGGCGGGCTGCACGGATTGGCTTTGGCAGTGGAAAAATTTTTTAAAGAAAACATCAAATTGCCTGCCGGGAAATACCAAAATTGGCTTGGGTGGTTTTGGACTTTTCACTTCGTTTGTTTTTGCTGGATATTTTTTCGGGCAAAAGATTTGGCGACGGTGCGAGCCATTTTGAGTCAAATTTTTACAGCATTTCACCCTGAAATTTTTGTTGAATTTTTACGCGGATATTCCGGCGTTGCGTTTTGGATTTTGGTGGGTTTTGTATTGCATTTTTGCCCGCGCCGCTGGGAAATTTTTTCCGAAAATTGGGTCAGCCGCCTGCCTATTTTGGGAAAAGCTGCTTTGCTTTTTGCCTTCATTTTGCTGGTGATGCAGGCCAAATCTTCGGAGGTGCAGCCGTTTATTTATTTTCAATTCTAAGTTTTATTTTTGAAAAAGTGCCCTGCTTTTTTTGCCCAATCCAACATGAAGCCCCAACCACGGAATTGGAAAAATGTCCGGGTCGTCGCCCACCGCGTAAAAAATAAATGGCAACGACAAATCGAACGCAGCCTCCCGTCCATAAATTCTTGCACCGAAAGCCGTGATCAAAATATGGTCGCAGCAATCTTTGAAATAATAACTTTCAAATAGAAATGCGCCCCGTTTTGTGCCTTTTTGATGCACCGAAAAGCCAAACATTGGGTTCGGATACGCATTAAAATCTTCGTCTTGCTCAAAATTTTGGGGGCGATAAATGCTTGCCAAATCGCCAAATCCATAAAATGCCCCGCCCAAAATACTCACATTTCTTTTCGGCGAACCAAAAGTTGCCACGCCGTAGGGCACGAACATCGCATTTTGCCAATCGCCATATTCATGCACACCCCAATGAAAAAACCCGAGGCCGACGCTGATTTTTTTGGTCAACGAAGTCACTGCAATTTTTGCAGAAATCGTGTACATCCATATTTCATTGTCAATCACAAAAGTTGGAATCGTGCCGAGGCCGAAAGACAAATTGTCCGTCGCGCCGATGTAAAAATGATTGAAAGCAAAATCGCCGTTTTGATAATACGCCTGCCCTTTTTTTAAAGGAAAACCGTTGGGAAACATAAAACCTTGCGGCAATTGGGCGGCCAGAAAATATGCCGAAAGGCAAAAAAGCAGGGGCAGTAAAATTTTCAGGTTGGGCATAATTTGAAATTTTGGTCGTTTTGAAAACGTGGTTTTTCAATTTTTTAAAAAGTGAAACGATGACAAAAATATTCATTCAATGTGTTTTGTTGGCCGGTTTTGGTTGTTTTGGAAAACCTGTTTTTTCTCAAAATGAAAATCCACCGCGCCGCTTTTTTTATGTCGATTGGAATCACCGGACAAAAATGATCGAAGTCGGCAGTTTTGATTCGAAGTTGAAAAACCAGCAACCGTTTTTAAAAATGCCCATTTCTGAACTCAGTCCGGCGGTTTTGGAAAATTGGTTGGGCGAAAAAAATACGGCTGGTGCGCTGCTTTATTTTCATTGCATGTGGGGAAACGAGCCGCATTTTCACCGAAAAAGTTTGCGCTCGCTGCGCCAAATTTTGGAAAATGGCGAACCGAAAAGTCCCCAAACGGTCATCGCTTTTTTGTGGAAAAGTGGCGGCCTGAATTATGCTAAAAACTGGAACGCCGCCGCCGAAAAAGGCGAGCCGCTCGCGCCGCTGGTTGCCTTGATTTTGGAAAAATTTCAAGGTGAAACAACCGTTTTTTCACATTCGATGGGCAATCGTTTTTTTGAAGGCGCAGTACGACAAATTCCTGAAAATCAACAACTTGCGCCCATTCAAAATTGGATAATGATGTCCCCGGATTTGGATGCGAACCTCGCCGACCCTGATTTTTTGCACACCGCAAGTTTGGCCAAAAACCGGGTGGTTTTTTGCCATCGCCGCGACCGTGCTTTGTGGTTTTCGACCCAATTTTTGAACAAAAAACGACTGGGAAAAGCATTGCCAGAAGGTGAAATTTCGGCCAGTTTTCAACCTGAAATTTTGGATATCACTTCGCTCGGCTGGGGCATTTCGAATCATGCCCATTTTTTAAATACGCGACGAGTGCAGCAATTGATTGCCTCGAAATTTTAGAAAAAACACCATTTTCGCCCCCAAAAAATTCATGACTGAAAAACTCGCCCAACTTCGCGCCGACACACCCGGAACTCGCCACGTCACCCACCTGAACAATGCCGGAGCAGCACTGCCGCCGCGCCCAGTTCTGCAAATTATGCAGAATTATCTTCGCCTCGAATCAAAAATTGGAGGTTACGAAGCCGCCGACCGCGAGGCCAAAAACATCGCTGGTTTTTATTCGTCCGTTGCCAAATTGCTGAATGCAAAACCGCGAAACATTGCCTTCGCGGGTAGCGCGACCCATGCTTACGCAAGTGCTTTGAGTGCGATTCCGTTCCGGTCGGGCGATGTCATTTTGACTACCGAAAATGATTACGTCAGCAACCAAATTGCTTTTTTATCCTTGAAAAAAAGGTTCGGTGTGGAAATTTTGCGGGCGAGTGAATCGGCGGTCGGTGGTGTAGATATCGCTGATTTTCAACGACTTCTGGAAAAAAATCGACCAATTTTGGCAGCCGTGACCCACGTTCCGACCAATTCTGGATTGGTTCAGCCGGTGGAAGAAATTGGGAAAATTTGTCGAAAAAACGAGGTGCTTTATTTGGTAGATGCTTGCCAATCTGTGGGTCAAATGCCTCTGGATGTTGAAAAAATTGGCTGCGATTTTTTGTCGGCGACTTTTCGAAAATTTTTGCGCGGGCCGCGCGGCGCGGGTTTTTTGTTCGTTTCCGACCGTGTTTTAAACTCGGAAATGGAAATGTTGCTGCCCGACATGCGCAGTGCGGATTGGACGGCTGCCGATGAATATTTGGCTTCGCCTGACGCTCGCCGATTTGAATATTGGGAAATGGCACCGACTTTGATGCTCGGCAGCCGGGCGGCGGTGGATTATGCTTTGGAAATTGGGTTGGATTGGATTGAAAACCGGGTGCAAAATCTTTCAAATTTGACCCGGCAGCGGTTGGCCGGAATTCCGGGGATGCAAGTTTTGGATTTTGGCGAACGACTTTGCGGCATCGTCACGGCGTACCATCCTGCATGGAAAAATGAGTCTGAAAAATTGGTCGGTCATTTAAAAAAACAAAAAATCAACTGCCGGATTTCGCCAATTTCGGCAGCGCAAATTGATTTTTCGAGGAAAAATGTGCCGTTTGCTTTGCGGATTTCTCCACATTATTTCAACACGGAATTGGAAATTGAACTTCTAATTTTGGCCTTATCAAATCTGACAAAGTAGAATTACGTTTGCCACCTAAATTTTTTCTGATGCGAATTTTCATTTCAATACTTTCCATTTTTGTCCTTTTTGCCTGCAAAAACGACCCCAAAAAAGCCGTTTCAGCGGCTGCACCTTCCGAAGCCAATCCGTTCGCCACGGTTTCCGGCAACCCGTTGCCGCAAGATTTTGTGGATTTTTTCCAAAAATTCCACACCGACAGTGTTTTTCAAATGGAAAGAATTCAATGGCCGATGCAGGGCGAGGAAACGGTGCAAGTGGACAGCATGCGCACGAAAATACCGAAAACTTGGACGACCGAAAATTGGGCGATACACCATTTGCCCGATTTTCAGGATGGGATGTTTGAACGAAAATTTTCGATGCTCGGCGAGGAAATGGTCATCGAAGTTGTTTTTAATAAAAATATCGGGTTGCGGCAGGAACGGCGTTTTGCAAAAGTTGCGGGCGATGATTGGGCGATGATTTATTATTCGGAGATGTAAACCAAGGCGGCTTGCACAATCATCAAACCATCCACGGCAATTCTGCACCAATAAAATGGCGTGTTTTTTTGGTTCAAAAACCAGATTGCGAAGCCTGAAAAAATAAGGGAAAACAAAAGGGCGGCAGTTATTTCGGTTTTGTAAAAGCCTAAAAACCAATTGATTGAAACAAAAACTGCTGTCCCTGCCAACAAAATGTAAATCAAAATCAAGGTTGTTTTTTTGCCAAATTTTACGGGGACGGTTTTCAATCCATGCTTTTTGTCGGCCTCGACATCTGCCAAATCGTAGGCCAAGGCGAGTGCCGCGACGAACAACCACCGCCCGCAAAACATCCACCACAAATATTTTTCAGAAAAAAAAGTCGTCGCGAGCGGAAAAGCAACCGTCATCGCTGCCCAGACAAAACCGATTACCAAATTTTTCACACCAGTTTTTGAACGCAAACCAGCCGATAGTCCCGGCAATTTTATCCCATGATATAAAGTAAAAAGTAAAACCGGGATGGTCAAAAAAAACTGCTGCTCGATTTCTAATTTAAAAAAAAACACGGCAGTCAAGCCGCCGAAAATCCACGAAATTCGCTGGGCGAGTAAAAAATGATTGGCAAAATTGTAGGCAAAAACGGTGGCGGAAAAGATGAAAAACAGTTGATTTTCAATGTGTTGCGTTTGATCAGCCAGCAAACAGGTTTGCAAAAGCATGGCTGCTGCGGCAAGTCCAATCCAAAATAATTTGAAGAAAAAACGGATGTTGGACATTTCAAAAATGGCGTGTTTGTTGGGGAAACGAATCAACCAATTGTCCAATCAACGAATCACTATTTCCCAATTTTGGCTTGTAAATTCAGGAAATAATCCAGCCCCGCCTCGTCAATTACACCTACCAAATTGTGCCCGTTTGCCACCGGCAAAATGGATTGGCCTTTTTGACGGATGAGGTAATACACGAATTTGAGCGATTCGGTGGTGTGGACAATTTCAAATTTGGGTTCCATAAAATTGGAAACGGGCGCGGTGAGTTCCTTTTTTTTGATGGCTTCGACGACGTCGTCCTCTTCCAAAATCCCGGCGAGTTTTTCATCAAAATCAAAAACTAGGAAGTTTTTTTCGCCGCCTTGTTGAAGCAGTCCGGCGGGCGTTTGCATCCAATCTGACGTGGAAATTTTGGAAAAATGCGCGCGCATCAAATCTTTTGCCGTGAAACGGCCGAGCAAATCTTCGGTGCGAACCATGTTAAATTCTTGTCGGGCGGTGGTAAAAACGAAAAATCCGATCAACCCGAGCATCGGTTGGCCGTACCACAAAGCATAAAGCACAAAAGCAACGGCGATAATTTGACCCAAAATTGCGGCGATGTTCGTAGCTCGCAGCCGCCCAATTTTCATGGCAAGCAGTGCGCGAAATACCCGGCCACCGTCCATCGGAAAAGCAGGGATCATGTTGAAAATGACCAAAACGAGGTTTGTGGAAAGCAAAATGGGGATAAAAAAGAGCATCCCAGTCAGATTTACGCCAAGCAAATCGGCCATTTCTTGGGACTGTTCATTTTTTGCGGAGCGAAATTGGTCGGCGACGATGGCTTTGAACAGTTCCCACAAATCGCCGGAGTACATCATTTTTCCAATCAAAAACAAAACAATAGCGATGGCGACGTTGACTGCCGGACCTGCGATGGCGACCAAAAATTCCTGTTTTGGTTTTTCGGGCATGCCTTCAAGCCGGGCAATTCCGCCAATCGGGGTGAGGATGATGTCACGGGTTTCGATGCCGAATTTTCGTGCGGTGAGCGAATGGCCAAATTCGTGCAACAAAACACAACCGAACAAAGCGATAAACAAACCGACTATCCAAACTATCCCAATTAATCCCGCACCTTGCGAATGACCAAGATAATAAGCATACAATAAAATCAATCCGAATGACCAATGGAGATACACTGGAATGCCAAACATGGTGGCTATTTTTAAGGAACTGCGCATTTTTGTTAGTTATTGGTTATTGGGGAATTGGTTATTGGGGAACTGGTTATCGGTTATTGGGGAACTGTTATTGATTGCTTTCTAATAATCAATTCCCCAATAGCCGATAACCAGTTCCCCAATAACCAATTCCCCAATAACTATTTAATTGCCAATACTATGTATTGATAATCCAATGAAGTTTTATCAGTTTTTGAGATAACAAAACCGGCTTCGATAAGTTCTTTTTCGACTTGATTTGAGGATACTTTGAATTCATCAGATGGGCCAACGGGCAGGTTATTTTTCTTAAAATCAATGATCAATAATTTACCGCCGGGCGAAATTCCTGTGGCCAGTGTTTTCAAATATTTTACCCGATTTTCAATGTATCCATACGTATTTACGATAACAACGGCGTCGGCTTCGGCAGGTTTTAGCATCGGGTCTTCCGGTTTGGCCATTCGGCTTTCAAAACGGGCGGCATATTTTTCGGGCAAACGCACTTTTACGCTATCCATAAAACTGATAAACCGTGTATCGATATCTATCCCAATCACTTTTTTGGCCAGCGGAACCAAACGAAAAGTAAAAAAACCTGTGCCTGCGCCGATATCTGCCACCGTTTTTCCCTCCAAATCGCCGAGCATCGAAATGACCATTTCCGGTTTTTGCCAAATCACACGGTCTTTGCTTTCGTAGTCGGCAACAAGCGTTTCAAAATTGCCTTCACCCGTTTTTGGCAGTGGAATGTTGTTATAATCAGTTGCCGGTTTTTCAGTCATTAAAACGGGTGCGTCACCGGGTTGCGTTTTTTGGTCGCCACAACCAAACCACACGAAAAGACTCGATAATAATAAGGTTTTTATAGAAAACTGTATCAATTTCATTGAAGATAAGAATTTAATTAATTGTACTCGGCCAATCGTAAATCGTAATTCCAAAATCGTAAATCAAAACTATTCTTCCATTTTTCTAAGCGCATTATATTCATTGATCAAGATATCATCATAATGGTCTGCCATTTCAAAAATCCGTTGAAACATGGTCTGGCAAGTTTCACGGTGCAAATGCCTGTCAAAAATTAACAGCGTTAAAATGATGTCTTGTTCATGAACAGAAAACGTGAGGTTTTCTATTTCATAATTCTGTCTCAATAAAAATTCGTAAACGGGCTTTATGTTTTCTTTTGGCAATTGACACAAAAAAGCATCGGCAGAAATTAAACCTGTCTTTTCATGATAAGAAATTTCAATTTTCGCACTGCCCTGTTTTACTTCCCAAACTTGCATCCCGCGGCGGCTCAACGGGACATTGTGGCCTATTTTTTCTATCAAATCTTCAATCGTTTTTGCAATGCCTGTTGCGATGTAAACCTCGGCAGCCGAGGGTAAAACAACTTTTGTCCCACAATTTGGGCAATAACCATTTTCAATCGTTGATTTACAAACTATTGTTGAACAAGAAATACAACGTGCAGCATCGTCTGAGCCTGTTTTTTTAAAGGCTTCAATAGTTTCTGCTAAATATTCGGCAGGCAAGGCAAAGCCAATGTTATTGCTATTTCCGATAATAAAAGTGTTAACGCCGATTACTTCGCCATCTTTATCAAATAAAGGGCCTCCGCTATTTCCCGGATTGATAGCCGCGCTGTGCTGCACATAACGGATATCGTTCATTACATAAGTCAGATTGGAAATGATACCGTCAGTTGTGGTATATTTCAATCCAAACGGATGACCAACCGCACCCACCGAATCGCCTTGCGCCAATAATTTTGCTTGTCCCAAAGTAATTTGCGGCAATTCAACATCAGTTGGTGGTGCTAAAAATGCGAGGTCATGTTTTGGGTCAGAAAAAAGGACTTTTACTATCTGTTTTTTGAAAAGGCTACCTTCTACAATCACTTCGCTATTGTCTTCAACAACATGATTATTGGTAACAATTAAGTTGGGCTGTTTTAAATAAAATCCAGTACCAGTGCTTTGCGGCGTGGCAATTTGAATAATAACTGATTTGTATTTTTCGAAAAATTCTTTCATTTCTCAACCTTCTTTTTTTGTCAAATCGCAATCTTTCAAAACCCACAAAAAACTTTGTGCGAATAGAACTTGCGAACTAAAATCAAGTTTAGAAGTATCTGGTTTAAATTTTGGATAAACCTCTTTATTGCGTTCCACAATATTTTTTATCTCTGATAAAATCGTCTTTCTATCGGCCACACCATTCTTATCAAAATAAGGCAAATCATAACCGAGATTATTAAAAAACGTTGGTTCCATCAATTGATTGAATAAGTGCAACATCTCGCGGTCAGGTTTCGGCAATGCAAAATTGAACAAAGCATAACCTGCAATATAACCCGGAATTGCCGTCGCCAATAATAAATGGTTGTTGTCTTTATACCAATCCATATTCGGCAATTCACTATCAATCAAACCCGCTAATTTATCGTGGTTAACAGGTGTCGTTATCCCAAAAGTGCTGCGCGTCCGGTACATTTCTTTAAAATGTTCTTCTTTTGGACGGTCGAACAACTTCTGTAATTCTTTACGAACTGCAATTGTTTTCAATTGAATGGTCTTTTCTTCCGATGCACCGAAATAATCACGGTGTATTTTTTCCAAAGTTTCCATCATAAAACCTTCTGGACGAACCAGATAATCCAATTTATAAGTCAACCATAGAAAAAGATAAGCATAACCGCCCGGATACAAATTTGGGTCAGGTTTTCCGGCATCAAAAGCATCAAAAGCACGCTTAATTTCTGTGCTTATTAAATTGTATTTTACCTCTTTTTCTGTATCCGAAATCTCTTCAACAACACTGCGCGGCGCGGGTTCGAGCATCTTAAATTCATCCAACAACAAATCATCTTGCTTATCCGCATTTATCGCCAATTCTTTCAAAGCATGGTACAATTTTAACGGCGAACCATCGGCAGTGTAAGTATCAAAAATGACGGCGATATAATTTTCGGGCGTCAAAGCAAAACGGCAATATTTCAAACTGAAATTAAATTCCATCAGCCGCCGCATAAAACCGACGTTCGTCACCTCCGCCCGGGCAATCAAACCTTGCGCTTTCACTTTTTCTTTGTCCACAAAACCGGTGACCATCCGCGAGCCTTGCTGAATCTCAAAATTGATTTTTTCGTCAATTTCCGTCACCGCCAAACTGCCCGTTTTTTCATCGCCGAGATACTTAAAAAACAAACGATAAGCATCCATAAACTCCTCTTTTTCAAAGTGTTGCATGGATTTGTCCCACGCGTCATATTGCTCCGTGGTTTTGTAAATATCGGTGTAGCGACCAAACGTAATGCTCGGTTGCGGCGTTTTTTTGTCGTTTCCTAAACCAAATATTTTTTCAAAAAAGGTCATCGAATGGTTGGGTTTCTAATTTTGGCGATTCATTTTTTGCCCAAAAACAGCGGTAAAAGTAGCACGTTTGCCCACGTTTATCCGGCAAGATTTGCAAACATTTCGCAAAATTGGAAAATCGCCACCTCGTAAATCGTAAATCTAAAATCGTAAATCCTTTGATGCAAACCTTTCGCACCGTCATTTCTCCGCCGCAATCTGACTTTAAAATCAGCCACCGCGACCACTGTTTGTTGGTTGGTTCTTGTTTTACTGAAAATATTGGTGAACGGTTGGCAGATTTAAAATTTCCTAATTTTATCAATCCAAACGGCATTGTTTACAATCCCATTTCAATAGGTTTTTCTATAAAAAATCTCTTGTTGGATAATGATTTTGATACAAATTCCTTATTTCAAAATCAAGGTTTGTGGCACAGTCCGCAGCACCACGGCAAGTTTTCAAAAATAGAAAAAACAGCAACTCAAACGGTCATTTTATCCAGCCAAAACGAGGCGAAAAAATTTTTAAAAAAGACAAACCGACTGTTTTTGACACTCGGCACGGCCAATGTTTTTGAATGGAAAAAAACGGGCGAAATCGTGGCAAACTGCCACAAACTCCCCGCCGCAGAATTTTCAAAAAGAAGGATTTCTGTCGCCGAAACGGTGGACGCGCTGCTGCCAATTTTGGAAAAAATGAAAACGCAAACGCCTGATTTTCAGGCAGTTTTGACGGTCAGCCCGGTGCGGCACTTGCGAGATGGGTTTGTGGAAAACCAGTGGAGCAAGTCGGTTTTGTTGTTGGCTTGCGATGAAATTTGCCGTGCTGCACCGTTCTCAAATTATTTTCCAGCCTACGAAATTTTACTGGATGACTTGCGCGATTATCGTTTTTTTGAAGCCGATATGGTGCATCCAAACGATGTGGCCATTCAATATTTATGGCAAATTTTTGGCGAGACTTATTTTTCAGAAGAGACTAAAAAAATCAATCAACAATTAGAAAAAATCAATGCGGCGGCGGCACACAGACCTTTTAACTTGGATAGTGTTGAGCATAGAAATTTTATAGAAAAACAAACAATTTCGATAGAAAAATTTAAAAAAGACTATCCGTTTATTGAATGGAGGGGGGAATTTATTTAGCCCCCAAAATTTGGGGAAAAAAATTAGCCCACCCAATATATAGCAAAAAAAAAAAATAAAAAATAATCCCCC